>JAKAFO010000241.1 GCA_021819735.1 Deltaproteobacteria bacterium | reverse complement strand
AGGTGCAGCTTGACGCCGTCGATGGGCAGCCGGGCGATGAAATCGGCGGTGGCGCGCATTTGGCCGGCATCTTCGCCGGGCAAGCCCAGGATGATGTGGGCGCAGATCAGAATGCCCCGGCCCGCGGTGGCCAGCACCGTATTTTGGAAGGTCGCCGCATCGTGGCCGCGGTTGATGCGCGCCAGGGTGACATCGTGGGCCGATTGCAACCCATACTCGACCCACACCAGGGTGCGGCGCGCATAGTTCTCTAATAGGCTGAGAACGGAGGCATCGACGCAATCCGGCCGGGTGCCGATCGCCAGGCCCACAATTCCATCGACCGCCAAGGCTTCGTCGTACATTGCCCGGAGCTGCTCCAGGGGCGCATAGGTGTTGGAATAGGATTGAAAGTAGGCGATGAACTTTTTGGCCTTGAACCGCCGGGCCACGGCGGCTTTGGCGGCCTCGAGCTGATTGGTGATGGATAAACCGCGAGCATGGGCGCCGGTTCCCGAGCCCTTGGGATTGCAATAGATGCAGCCGCCGGTGCCGACCCGGCCATCGCGGTTGGGGCAGGTCAGGCCGGCGTCCACCGTCAGCTTGTGAACCCGCACGCCGAAACGCTGGCGCAAATAGCTGTTCAGATCGAAATAACGTGGTTGCATGATGTGCTCGGGTATTTCGCCTTCCATATTTCTACAGGTGTTCGGCGACCAAGACAACTTCAAAATCCAGGCGATGGTTCAGGACCGTTGCTTCAAAGGCAGGCACGGTTCCGTATCGCAATGGATTACTTCCACCGTGAGATGGGCCAGATCGCGCACGGGAGCAAGCAGCTGCTTGTAGTATTCAGGGGGTTGCGGAAAATGGGTCACCAGGGAAATGATGGCGGCCAGTTGGTTGGCGCCGATCTTCCACAGATGCAGGTCGGCGATGCGGTTGTCGGCGTCCGATTCGACGAGCCGATAAATATGCTCGACGATATGTGGGTCAAAGTCGCGGTCCAAGAGGATTTTGGCCGTATCCCGCAACAGGCCCCAGGCCCACTTGGAGATGATGACCGCCCCGACGATGCCCATCAGGGCGTCCAACCAGACCCAGTTCCAGATTTTGCCGATGGATAGAGCCACAATGGCCAGCAGCGAAGTGACCGCATCGGCCAGCACATGCAGATAAGCACTGCGCATGTTGTGGTCATGATGGTGATGATGATGTCCATGGTCATGATCGTGGTGCCCGTCGCCCTCGCCATCGTGGGCATGGTGGGATTGAAGCAGCAGGGCGCTGGCCAGGTTGACCCCCAGGCCGATAACCGCCACCACGAGCGCCTCGTTGAAGCGGATCGGCTGGGGATCGAGAATTCGCTGCACCGATTCGAACGCCATCAACAAGGCCACACCGGCCAGCACCACGGCGCTGGTAAAACCGCCCAACACCCCCACCTTGCCGGTGCCGAAGGTAAAGCGCCGATCCCGGGCGTAGGTCCGCGCAAAATAATAGGCCAGGGCGGTGATGCCCAGCGCCGCCGCATGGGTCCCCATGTGCCAACCGTCGGCCAGCAGGGCCATGGAGCCATAGAGCATGCCGGCGACGATTTCCAGCGCCATGGTGGTTACCGTCAGCCCCACGACCCACAGCACTTTGCTCTCGGCGGAGCGATGGTGCAGTTCGAATTGGTGACGGTGTTTCCAGCGGTCCATGGTGTGAATGTGCATGCGTGGTGCTCCTTGAATGAATTGCCGCTATTGCAACGGCATTTATGCCGAGATTTTGGGCATGGAACAGGTGATGTCAATCCGGCCGCGTTTCTAACAGGGGGTTAAAGCGGCGACTACGGCCCCGATGCTCTGGTCAACGGCTTGCTCGGCCCGGCGCAACGTTTCCACCGAATCGAAAGCCGAGATCAATTCGCGCAGGATTGGGTTGAAAGGGGATGCAACCACGCCGAGACGGTGGTAATCGATGATCGGTTTGGCGTAGCTCACATCGAAGAAAAAGTGGTGACAAGGGGTGTCGGCCTGGGGCGGGCGATAGGGCCAATTGAGCTTGAGCCCCATGAGTCCGGCCAGGGCTCGGCCGGCCGCGGGATTGCTTTCAAAAAGCGTTGGTTCCACGGGGCGTCCCAGCCGGACCTCGATCTGGTGGAAGAGGGCGCTGAGCAGGTCGGTTTCGGTCACCACCAGGCCATACAGATGCCAATCGTCGAGGGTGGCGCGCACAATGCGCTTGTAGCGCGGCGCCAGGCCATGGGTGGTGGGGCAGAAATAGGTCCGGCACGCCAGCCCGCCGTAATAGCTCAGGCCCCTGAAGTCCACCCCGTGATTGCCGTCGGCCAGGGGGTGCAGCAAGCAGCCCACGCGGCTGCGTTCTGCGCCGATCAAGCCGATGAACGGGCAGTGGTGAAACTGAGGAAAGGGGCGTTCCTGACTCTCGATCTGCGCGTTCTGGAGGGCGAAGCCATCGATGCCCTCGGGGGTGCGGGGCACCTGGGCAAAGCGACGGGTCCGATCGCCGAGCATGGCCGCCATATGCTCCCGGGAGGTGTCGGCCACATTGTAGAGTCCGCAGCAGGCGCCGCACGAGACCTTGTCGTTGACCTGGCAGAGGTACACCCCGCCGGGCACCTCGGCGTCCATGGCATCTATATGACAGAATACCTTCACTTTCTTCTTTCCACCGTCATCTTTGAACTCCGGTCAAGCCGATAACGCACGCTGCCATAACACAGCACTTGGCGGGTGTCACGCGGGATAAAACGAGTCCGGCTTGATTGCATCGAGAAGACGTCTATTATGATTTCATGCGCGTGATCAGCCCTTCATATTGGAAAACGGTAAACATGATCTCAAATCGATCCACGCATTTCCGTATTCGTATCGTCGTGCTGATCATGGCAGGACTCTTCATTTTGCAGGGGGGCGCCCAATTCAGGCCCTATCCCTGGGGGGCAATCGCTTCTACACCGGTTTGAAGCCCTGGCGCCGGGATGACTCGCACATGTGGGGCTTCGCGCGCTTTCTGGCGTATGAAATCCGGTTACCTTTTTTGCACACCGCGCCACTTCTATGCCCGTTCGCCGATCCCGGTCCACGATTCGCCAAGCCATGCTTGAGGCGCACTTGGTCGGGGTGCGGCCTCGGCCGTACGGTCAGGTATGGCCCTTGCAAGCCAATTCCGGTTGCCCAACAGCCCAATCCCTGCTGCGACAATCGATCCGGGTTTCGAAACACGACTACGAGAGGACGCACGTCATGCCAACCAAACGGTTACTCTGGACGCTGCTGGTGTTTGCTTCGGTTACAACCATATGGACCGGCTGTAGTTCCGGCGGCGACTCCGGAAGCAGTAGCAGTTCGAGCGGTAGTTCCAGCGCAGGCAGCAGCTCGGGCAGCAGCAGTTCCGGGGGCTGGACCCCACCGGAGATATCCGTGGTGCGCGGGGGGCAATACTTCGATTTCGACGAGCGCTTCAACCGGTATTATACCGATAGCGGCTATATTCCCGTGGAGACGATCTATGTCAGTCCCACCGGCACCGGCAACGGCGCAACCCGCGAGACGCCGGCTTCGGTCTCCTCCGGGTTGGCGGCCGCGGCGCCCGGCACCATGCTCTACTTCCTGCGGGGACACTATGCCGGATGCTATGAACTCGGAGAAGATCAGGGCGGCACCTACGACAATCCCATCGTTCTGTATGCCGAGCGCGCGGATGACGGCAGCCGCGGGGTGGTTATGGATTGCTGCGCCAGCGGGCGAAGTACTTGCATCAACCTGGAAGCCGCGGATTACATCGCCGTGGACGGCTTCGAGTTCAACGGCGGCAACTACGGCGTGCGCGCCGTGGGGGCCGATTTCAACGCCAGCGCCCATCAGCGCGGCGCAGCGGTGTTGAATTGCGAGGGGCACGATCAGAACAACGATCCCTTTTTCACGGGGCAATCCGACTGGGCCGTCTTCGAGAACAACCTGGGACGCGACGCCGGAGATGGCGACGGCCATGGCCTCTATATCTCCAACGGCAGCGACTGGAATATCGTGCGATACAACGAACTGCACAGCAATGCGTCTTCCGATTTCCAGATCAACGCCGATCCCTATTTCACCTGCGAGGAGGTCAACACATCCGATTGCGACGCCCTGGCCGGCAGCGGCGAAGGGGGTCGAGGCGCCTCGGACTATATGTTGGTGGAGGGCAATTTCTTTCACCACGGCCTGGCCCAGGGCGCCAATTTCACTTCGGTGCGCCGCAGCGTCGTGCGCAACAACATCTTCGCCTTGTATGAACGCCACGGCGTCAGCTTCTGGCAGGAGACCGACAACCCCAATCTGGGGTCCAGCGACAACACCGTGGCGCACAATCTCTTCATCGCCGGCAACACGCGCCAGATGCTGCAATTTGTCGTCCATTCCACCCGCAACACGGTGGCCAACAACCTGTTTGCCGGCGTGACCATCGGCGGCGCCACGGTCAGCGCCAACCCCAACGCGGTCTGGATGGAGGTGGATGACACGGTGGCGGATAACGACTATAGCGGCAACTACTATATGGCCGGGCATTTCGACGGCCGGGAGGCCGAGGCCGACGAAACCACGCGGGCCGATTTCGACCCGGCCTGGTTCAGCCGCTTTCCAACGGCGTTGCCCAGTTCGGTGGAAGATTTTCGGCCGACCGGCCTGGCACCTTTTTTAGACCGGGGAGTACTTCTGGAAGCCACTCCCCTGGATCGCGACGGCGCCGCGCGCCAGGCGCCAGTGGATCTCGGGCCGTTTGAAATCGATTAAAACACTATTGAAGCGGAAGATGGGCGCGGAACTCGCTCAGAACCGTGTCGATGGAAATGGCGAAGCCCAGGCCTTCGAATTTGTGGGTCAACTGCTTAAAGGTGTTGACGCCCAACACCCGGCCTTCGGCGGAGACCAGCGGGCCGCCGCTGTTGCCGGGATAGATCTGGGCATTGGTCTGCAAGAAACCTTGCTGGAAGCCGGAGAAGATCCCCGAAGTGACCGAATTGTGCAGCATGGCCGGGTTGCCGATGGCATACACCGGTTCGCTCTGGGCCAGGGCCCGCGGGGCGCCGGGGGTGAGGGCCGGGGTCTGGTAGCCGTCCAGCTTGAGCAGGGCCAGATCGTGATCGGCGCTCACCTGGATCAAGCGGGCATACAATTCGGTCTTATCGGCCAGAACGATGGTGAAACTCTGCGCCAAATCCGCCACGCTCCTGCTGTATTCGTAGCTTTGGCGGCCTTCCTGAAAGCGCTTCTTTTCCTGCTCGTACTTTTTCAGGCGCTGTTCGAAATCGGTCGTCCACTGCTCGTATCGTTGGCGGTTAGCCTCGTAATCGGCCTGCATGGCCTGGCGGCGATCCGATTGGGTTTCGGCGCCGGCCTGCGCTTTCAGACGATCCAACTCATTCTTGAAATTTTCCAAACGTCCCCGTTCTTCACGGAATTGACGATCGTAGGTGTCGATCTGTGCTTCGGTTTTCTGAAACTGGCCTTCGGTCTCCTGGCTGTTTTGGGATGTGCTGCGCACCACGTGCCGATTGGTGACGATATGGCCCTGGGTGGAGATGAAAAAGCCGCTGCCGTAGCCCATGCTGCTCTTGACGGCGACGGTGGCCGCCGTGGCCTGTTCGATGGCATTGCGCGCGGGGTAATCGGCCAGCAGGGGGGTGCCTGCCGCACCCGGGGCAGCGGCCGGTCCGGGGCCGCTCTCTTCGATCTCCTGGCTCTCCTTGGGAAGATCCGCCGGCGGCGTGTCGGTATAATACCAGACGCCGTTGCGCTGATATTTGTAGATTTTGGCCGCGCAGGGGGCGGGTAGCAGCATGGTCCAGACGCAAACGAGAAGCATCATCCCAACCCAAAGAATCCCGCCGGCCTTCAACTCGCTCCGGCCGACCTTCCATGGCATGATTTCAAAAGTTGCCTTACGGTTCATGGTCGCGCTCGTTTTTGATTATCCCAGAGTCACCTGGTTACGGCCATTGGCTTTGCTGGTGTACATCAATCGATCGGCGCGCTTGATCAGGGTCTCCAAACTGTCTTCGGCCGTGGCCAGGGTGGCGCCGATGGACACCGTGACGCCGAGCATTCGATTGCCGGCTTTGACGGAGGAAGCCTCGATCAAGGCGCGGATGCGGTTGGCGATGGGCAGGAGCAGGGGCGCCTGTACATTGCGCAGGATGCAGACGAACTCTTCTCCGCCCCAGCGCCCAACAAGATCGAAGGGCCGCATGGAGGCCTTGAGGGTCCGCGCCACCACGCGCAAAACTTCGTCGCCCACGTCGTGTCCGTAGGTGTCGTTGAAGCGCTTGAAATGGTCTATGTCCATGAAGAGAAAGCCGAAGGAGACTTGCAGGCGCTGAATTTCGTGAAAGCGGGAGACCAGCTCGGGCTCGATATGGTGACGGTTGGGCAACTGGGTCAGGCTGTCCAGCAGGGCCAGATTTTCCAACTCCTGAATGCGGGCTTGGAGGGTTTCCTGGGAACTGGTGTCGTTGAAAAACTCGGCCGCGCCAGCCACTCGCCCCTGCTCATCGTTTAAAGCGATGGCGCGAACCTGCACCGGCACCCGGTGGCCTTGTTTGTGATGCAAAAAGACGCTGGCTTCCCTGGGCTGCGCATCGGCAATGGTGGCGGCCATGGGGCAGTGGCCCTTACACAGGCTGAGGCCGTTTTCATCCACGTGCACCAGGATGTTGTCGCGGCAGCAACGCCCCACGACTTCCTCGGCGCTGTAGCCGGTGATGCGCTCCGCCCCCTTGTTCCAGTAGACGATACGGCGATCGCTATCGGTGAAATAGACCCCGTCGCGGATATGGGCCAAGAGTTTTTGATAATCGATCTGCATGCCGTGCCTCAACTCGGTTTGATACCTTATATCGGCAGGATGCGATCAAATCATGAGACGGCCGCGGCCATTCCCAGCGCGAAGGCCTTGAGGTTGACCGGTGCCAGGTCGGCCTTGGTCTTGGTGCGGATGGCCGCCTGTACCTGCTCGGCCGTAATCGGCAGCAGGCCGGTCTGGATCAGGGCGCCCAGCAGCACCATGTTCAGGGCCATGACATTGCCGGCTTCCTTGGCCAGGGCCACGGCGTCAAAGGCGATCAATTGCTTGGTTTTCTCCCGGATCAGGGATTGGGCCCGGTCCAGGTCCGGATAGACGCCCCGGCCGATGGCCACGGTAAAGGGAGGCAACGGCGCCAGGTTGGTGATGACCACCGTGTCGCGGTGGCATTTGCCGAGGGCGCGCAGGGTCTCCGAAGGTTCGAAGCCGACCAGGATGTCGGCCTCGCCGTCCGAGATCAGGCTGCTGCCTGCCTGGCCCACCACCACGGCCGATTCCACCACCCCGCCGCGCTGGGCCATGCCGTGAATTTCACTCATGCGCACGGGCACGCCGGCCGCCAGCGCCGCTTCGCCCAGGACTTTGGAAGCCAGCAGATTGCCCTGGCCGCCCACTGCCACGATGATCAATCGAATCGTATTCATATCCTTCTTCACCCTTCAGCCTTAACTCTGACAATCGCATTCTCGGGACAGATCTGGGCGCACACCGCGCATCCCACGCAGGCATTGGCATCGATGCGCACCTTGTCGCCTTCCAGATAGAACGCCGGACAGGCCAGGGCGCTGATGCAATCGCGATGGTTTTTGCAGCGCTCCGATACCTTGAACGGTCGCTGCTTGGGCTGCTTCAAGGAGCGGGCATAGAGCGTGCAGATCTCTTGGGAGATGACCACCGAGACCCCCTTGTGGTCCAGGGCCGCCTTGATGGCCGCGATGCTCTTTTTGACCTTGAACGGTTCGATCACCGTGACGTGCGAAACCCCAATGGCGCGCACCGCGGCTTCGATGGAGATGCGGTTGAACCCATCCATCTTCAAGGCCGCCATGTCCACGCCCGGGTGGGGCTGATGGCCGGTCATGGCCGTGGTGCCGTTATCCAGGATCACCAGAGTGAAGTTGTGGTTGTTGTAGACCGCATTGACCAGGCCGGTCATGCCCGAGTGGAAGAAGGTGGAATCGCCGATGAAGGCGATGGTCTTCTGGTCCGTGGCCCTGGAGAGGCCGCAGGCCGAGCTGATGGACGACCCCATGCAAATCAGAAAGTCGCCCATGTTCAGGGGCGGCAGGAATCCCAGGGTGTAGCAGCCGATGTCGGTGGGATAGATGGTGTCCATGCCTTCGGCCGCCTTCTTGACCGCGTAGAAGGTGGCCCGGTGGGAGCAGCCGGCGCACAGGTTGGGCGGCCGGGCCGGGATTTCGGGCACGTTGGAAAGGTC
>JAKAFO010000240.1 GCA_021819735.1 Deltaproteobacteria bacterium | reverse complement strand
AAAAATCGATGCTAAACGTCCCGTAAACCGACAGCGGCAATGCCGGCGAGTAGGTTTTGCTGGTGGTGCCGCTGGTGTAATCGGCATACTTTTCGTCCAACAGATTTACCGCATCCAAGGCCACCATGTAATTCGCTTTCTGGCCGAAGCGATAGGAGACCTGGGCGTCGAAGCGGTCCCAGGGGTCGCTTTTGAAGAGATTGGCGTCGTCCAGGTAGTAGCCGTCCTCGTAGTGGTAGCGCAGGCGGCCGCCGACACCCCGGTCCGGTAAGTAGCCGAGTTCGGCGTTGTAGATGTTTTGCGGCACACTCGTCAATGTCTTTCCATCCAAATCCACCCCACCGACCACATAGCTGTCGTACTCCGCATCCACGTAACCATAGTCGGCGTGCAGGTAGGCGTGGTTCAGGAACCTGTAATCCATGCTCACCTCGATACCGTCCCGGGTAGTTTCACCCACATTGTCATAGTCGTCGGTGACTGAATTGTAGATATAGTCCTTGTCGGTCTCCAACCGGAAAAAGACCAGCTCGGCGGTGAAATCGCCCACGGGACGGCCGCGCAACCCTGCTTCGTACTGGGTGCGCTCCTGGGGTTCCCAGTCCTCCTGGCGGAAGGCGGCCTGCTCCGAGAAGCCGGGCAGCAGGGCAAAGCCTTTGCCGTAGTTGGTGAAAAGATCCAGGCGCTGGTCGAACAAGGTGAAGATCAGACCTGCTTTGGGGCTGAAGGCATCCTGATCCTTCATGGAGAATTCGGTGTCGTTCTCCAGATGATCGGTCAGATCGCCCTGGAAGCGGTCATAGCGGGCGCCCAGGATCATCCGCAGCGGGTCGAACACTTGGTAGCCGCCCTGGCCGTAAAAAGATAAGGTGTGCATTTTGATGTTGTAGTCCCAGTACTTCGGGCCCTTTTCGCGGCCGGAGCCGGCCAGCAGGTACCAGCGCTCCCGGTCGTCGTCCTCGAACATGTAGTCCATCCCGGCCACCAGGCTCAGCTCGCGATCGGCCAGGTCCCCCAGGAAGTTGTAACTGGCGCCCGAGCCGAAGACCTGACGGTTGAAATCGCGCAGGTTGCCCACGTTGGCGTCCGCGGCCAGACCGGTGGGATCGGAGGCATACCAGCGCCAGAACTGCTGGTCGTAACCCCACACATTGAAGAGCAGCTTGGATTTGGCACCCAACCGGTAGTCGGCGTCCAGACGCCCCTCCACGCGGTCCTTGCCGCCGCCGTTGGTCTCGCTCACCGCCTGGGTGGGGTCGTCGTCGAACTGCGCCTGGCTGATGTAACCCGGGGCATCCCAGTCGGAGTTGAAGCCCCGCACGCTCAGGCGCAGGTCCAGACGGTCGGTCATATGCCGGGTGACGCGGGCCGCGGCGTTCTGCTTGTCCCAGTCGGAGTTGTCCTGGTAGCCGTCGGTGTGGTAGGTCTGCACGGCATAAACCTGGTCCCAATCTTCATTGGCGACGCCTCCCACGAAATTGGCCTCGTAGGTGTTGTCGGCGCCATAGGAGAGTTTGAGGTGGTTGCGATCCACCTGTTTGAGGGTGTAGTAGGCCAGGGCCCCGGCGGAGGCATAGTTGCCATACAAGGCTGAGGAAGGGCCCTTGATCAATTCCACCCGCTCGATCTCTTGCGGATTGATGAGGTTGGTGTCGGCGTAGCCGTCGCCTTCGTTGAGGGGGATTCCGTCGAGGAAGATGGCCGTATTGGCGCCATGCGAGTTACCGGTAAAACCGCGCATGACGAAGCTGGCCGCCGTACCCCCTTGTTTGTACTGGGCGATGCTGACGCCCGGCGACAGGCCGACGATGTCCAAGGGCGTGACAAAGACCCGGTTAACGATATCTTCGTTGCTCAACACCGTGGCCGAGGTGGCCGCCAAATCCTGGTTGACCGCCTCGCCGCGCACCACCACGTCTTCGATGGTCACGACCTTTTCGGCGCCGTCGATCGTCGTCGCATTCGCATCTTCTTCCTTTTGCTCGGCCAGGCCGATGGATGCATGGCCAAACCATAGTGCCAAACAGAGCAGGAGCACTCTCAGGCCCCTGCATTGAAATGCTCTTTTCATGACCCTTCTCCTTCTGACAGCAGCATCCTATTGGATTTCAAAGGTCAGGCTGGCGGCAAAGCTGTTCTGGTCGCAGACCGCCGGGTCCGGGTAATCTTCCTTGTAATGCGCCGCCACCAGCCAGGCTCCGTTCGTGGCCATGCGGATCTTGGCCGTGCCGTCGGCCGCGCTCTTGGTGGCATAGGCAAAGGTATTCTTCTCCCGGGAAAAGCCGACATAGGTGGCCACAACATCCGCGCCGCCCAGGGGCTTGCCCTTGAAAAGTACTTTGATCGTCAGAAAATCGCCGCCGCGCAGGGCAGCCGGGTCGGCCAGGGGGACGATCTCCAGGTCGTGGCCCAGGGGCTTGGACAAAGCATCGCCGGCCGGCGCGCCCACGTTGACCACGGCCTTGGCGGACTTGGCCGAGTAGGTGCACGCGATGGCTTCCTTTACATCCTTTTTGGATTTGCCGCTCTGGTAGCCTTCGGTGGTTTTGGTCCAAAAACTTCCCTTCTGAAGGGCGACCACCAGGTGGCTGCCTGTGCCGGCGGTTGCTTCGGCCTTGTACTCCACCTCCGAATAGCCCTCGATTGCAGCCCGCGACCCGTCGGGCCGCAGCAGAAAGATCTCCTGGAGGCGGTCCTTGGGAAGAAATTCCCGGCCCGGCAGGTGATGGTCGTAGGCCAGGGTCATGGCGATCTCTTCGCCCGGCGCCGGGGTGTAATCGCGGACTTCGATCCACATGTCGTGGGCCGGTGCGGGCGCGGCAAGCGCAACCAAAGAGAAAATCAACAAACCGAAAGAAAAAAAATGTCTGGTTTTCATGGCGACTCCTTATCGATGATGAATTCGTGTGGGCGTTGAATCGACGGCCGGCTCGGGACGCAGCTCACCGTCGGGCCGCTGCACTTATTTGCCGCGGCGGTTGCAGGCACTCGTTTTGCTTTCCCGAATCCTCCTTTCCGGTGATTTGGCAATAAAAAAGCCATGAAAGCGTAGGTCCTTCGGGACCTTGCCTTCATGGCTGATGTACTACATTACTTTCGATGCCGGGTCAGTTCCGGCTGACCCATTTACTTCCGGTCTATACCTGGCCGCGCCCGGGCCGTCAAGTGCTTAATGCGTCGCTTTCAAATTATCCCTCGGCCCCGTCCACCCCGCGACGCCGAATCATGCGCCGGATCGTATATTCCATGACCTTGGCCTGGTCCTGGTTAAAAACGTGGTGGAAGAAGGTGACGATGCCCTGCTCCGGCTTGCGGGTCTCGCGCTTGTCGGTGACCTCGATCTCCACGCGCAGGGTGTCGCCGATGAAAACCGGCTTGAGCACCGTGAGTTCCACGCCCAGGAAGGCGATGCCCGTGCCGTGCAATATCCCCGAGAGGATCGTCAGGCCCTCGGCCACGGCAAGGGTCAGGGTGCCGGGCACGATGCGCGCCTTGTAGGGCGTCTGGGTCTGGACATAAGCCGCGTCCATGAACAGCGGCTCGAAAAAGCCGAACGAGGTGGTGAAGTTGACGTGATCGGCCTCGGTGATCGTGCGCCGATCGGTGGCATGCTTCTGTCCGGGTAGAAAATCTTCGAAATACAAACCGTGCGGCGTCATGCTGAAATCCTCGGCGGGGGGAAGTACGGGCAGATCGTTTCCAATTAAAGGTTTACTGCTCTCCCATCCCGAAGGCGCGTGCAATGTCTTCGGGCAGTTGATCGAAGTCATCGGCGATCCTGATTTCATTTTTCAGCGCGCCGGGACGTCGCTGTTTGCGCACGGCTTTGTAGGGAACCAGCCTTGCAACCGGTTTGCCGGCCTTGCCGATAATCACGTCCTCGCCCGCCAGTACTTTTTCGACAAGCGCGGATAATTGAGCCTTAGCTTCTGAGATATTGGTAATATGCATGGCGGATACCTCCCTGTGGGTTGTAGTCTGACCAGACCAGACCACCATGTCAAGTCCCAACATACAGCATTTCATCCCAGAGAAAGGGAGACGTTGCCTGGGTCAATCGATCATCGTTCCAATTTCATGAGGAATCAATATGTTAGTGATGATGGTCCGGATCATGGCCATGCTCCGGCAGGTCGTCGCCGTAGAAGCGGCGCGGGGGGTGCTCGTGGGCCTGGTCGTCGCCGGGGTGGCTGTGAACGATGCGGTGGGTGTGGGGGTGGGCGTGCTCCAGGGCCGCCGCTTCGCCGGCGTGGCGGTGGCCGTGGACGTGGCGCTGCTCGTGGGCGTGCTGCAAGGCCCGGATGGCGTCGCTGCCGCGCTGGCGGTAGCTGAAGGCCAGGCCGTTGAGGTTGCCCAGGTTGCGGTCCTGGAGAAAATCGGCGGTGGCCGTGTCGCGCAGGATCTGGCCCTGGTGCATCACCAGGGTGCGGCAGGTGAGGGCCTGGACGAAGAACATGTCGTGGCTCACCAGCAGCAGGGTCGCCTCCAGCGTCTGCAAGATCTTCAGCAGCAATGCTTCGCTGCGCGGATCGAGACCGGCCGTGGGCTCGTCCAGGATCAGCAGGCGGGGCCGCATGGCCAGCACGCAGGCCAGGGCCAGGCGTTTGCGCTCGCCGCCCGACAGGTGCAACGGCACGCGCGCTTCGAAGCCCTCCAGGCCCACCATGGCCAGAACCTCTTGGCCGCGCCGCCGGATCTCGGCCCTGGGCAGGCCGAGCTGCCGCAATCCGAAGGCGATCTCTTCCGCCACCGAGGCGCAGAAAAGCTGATCGGCGCAGTCCTGGAACACCAGCCCCACCTGGCGCCAGAGCGATCTTTGCAGGCGGCGGGTCACCGGCCGGCCGTCGAAGCGATAGGCGCCGCTGCCCTGCTGCAAGCCGAGCAGGCAGGCAAGCAGCGTGCTCTTGCCGGCGCCATTCTCGCCCACCAGGGCGATGCGCTCGCCGCTCCGGATGTCGAGATCGAGCCGGTCCAGGGCCAGGGTGCCGTCGGGATAGCGGAAGAGGTACTGCTCCAGGGTCACCAGCGGCGCGGCGGCCGCAGCCGACGGCAGGCAGACCGGCGCTGGGTTGGCCGAAGCCTCCTCGGCCTCGGGGGTCAGTACCAGGCGGAACGAGAAATCGAGCCCGTGGGCGCGCAGCTCGCCGCGCTCGGTCACCAGCGCGTCCAGGGAGTAGTCGTGGGCCACGCGGCCCTCGTCCAGCACTAGAGCCCGTTGGCACAGCTCGTAGAGAAAGAGCAAATCGTGGCTGACACAGATCAGGGTGCCGGAAAAGGTTTTGAGCAGATCCAGAAAAACCTGCTCCTGGCGCGGGTCCAGGTTGGCCGTGGGTTCGTCGAGCAGCAGCACCTGGGGCTGCATGGCCAGCAGCCCGGCCAGGGCCGCGCGCTTCTTCTGGCCGAAGCTCAAGTGATGCGGCTCCTTGTAGGCCTTGTCCGCCAGGTGCACGCGCTTGAGGGCCTCCCGGGCGGCGGCATCGGCCTGCTCGGCGGAACGCCCCTGCTGGCGTGGACCGAAGGCCACATCGGCCAGCACCGTGTGGCCGAAGAGCTGGTCGTCCGGGTCCTGGAAGAGATAGCCGATCGCGAGGCGGCCGGCCTCCAGGTGCTCGCCCACGAGCAATCGCCCCTGGTAGTACACCTGGCCGCTGCCCGGTGCCAGCAGGCCGCACAGTTGTTTGATCAAGGTGGTCTTGCCCGATCCGTTGCGGCCCACCAGGGCGATGCGCTCGCCGGCGGCGATATCCAGGCGGATGCCGGCAAGGGCCTGGGTGCCGTCGGGATAGCGGTAGTGCAGATCGCGGACGCTGAGCAGCGGGTCCGGAATCTCGGCAGGCGGCGCGATGGGCGTGAGTTCGTGCATGCGGTTTCCTATGAGGGCATCCGGTCCCAGACGAGCAGGGTCAGGCCGGTCAGCAGCCAGACGCCCGCGAACAGCAGGTCGCCCGGCTTCAGGCGCGGTTCGGCCGGTTCCGGAAAGCGGCCCTTGTAGCCCCGGGCGCGCATGGCGTCGAAGACCCGCTCGGTGCGCTCGAAGCTGCGCACGAAGAGCATGCCCAGAAAGTTGGCCACGGCCCGCAACGTCACCAGGTCGGTGCGCTTGCGAAAGCCGCGCACCTGCATGCCGTCGGCCATGCGCCGGGCTTCGTGGCGGAAGACGTGCAGGTAGCGGTGGCTGAGCAGCACCATCTGGCCGACCATTTCCGGCGCGCCCAGGCGGGCGAGGCCGTGCAGGGTCACCGGCAACGGCGCCGTGGCCAGCAGCGGCTCCATGAGCAAGGTGATGGCCACGGCCTTGGCGGCGATGGTCCCGGCCAGCGTCAGGCCGCGCAGGTTGAATCCCAGCCACGGAATCCGGTTGAAGACGATCAGCGTGTCGCCATTGCGCTCGGGCACCGTGAACGGCATGACCACCAGGAACATGCCGATGAAGCCGGCGATGGCCAGCAGCCGGATCAGCACCCGGGCCGCCGAAGCCCGGGCCGCAACCAGCACCAGCAGCGAGATCCCGATGGCCGCCACGGCCGGCTCCGGCCGCGAAAGGGCCGCTAGCATGAAGCTGTAGCCCAGGATCGTGACGATCTTGCAGCGCACATCCCAGCGGTGCAGCAACGTGTCGCCGCCCTCGGCCGCCAGGGGCGGCACCGACCAATCGGGCGCCTCGCCCGCCGTGACCCGCGCCCGGGCCAGGCGGCGCAGCCCGGCCACGGCCCCGGCCAGCACAGCCGGACCGAGAATCAGGAGGAGGGCCACCTGCCACCAGGGCACGGTTATATGCACGATGTCGATCATGATCCGTTGTTACCTTTGCAGCAAGGCCGGCTTGACCCTGGCCAAAAACCCGATGGTCAAGCCGCTCACCGCGCCTTCGATGACGATCACGGGCACATGGGCCGCCAGGGCCAACTGGGCCACGCCGAAGAAATCCTCGCCGCCCGTGGCCAGCAGCGCGGCCAGGACGATGGCCGACAGCACCGTGCCCGCGGCGCCGGCCACCCCACCCACCAACGCCTGGCGCCGGCGCGTCGTGCCCTTGAAGCGCTGGAAAAACCAGCCGCAGGCCATGGCCGGCAGCCCCATCATCAAGGCATTGGCCCCCAGAGCGGTCAACCCGCCGAATTGAAAGAGAAGGCTCTGGAGCAGCAACCCCAGGCCGATGGAGAGAAAGGCCGAAGGCCCCAGCAGGGCGCCGGTCAAGCCCGGGATCAACAGGTGCACGCTGGTGGGCCCCAAGGGCAGACTGATCAGCGAGGCCACGAAGAAGGCCGCCGTCATCACCGCCAGCTTGGGCATCTGCTCGGTACGCGTGCGCCGGGCGCTCCAGGCGGTCAGGGCCGCGCTGGCCGCATAGCCGCCGATGGTCACGGAAAGGGGCAGCACCCCGTCGGAAATATGCATGCCTACTCCTTGCGGCGGCGGCCGGCGACAAAGGCCGCCGTGCCGAACAGGCCCAGGATATAGCCGATGCCGGCAAAGATCTCCGGCAGGCCCGGCTTGTCCAGATCGGCGCGCAAGGCCGCGATCTCGCGCTGGATGCGCCGCAGTTCGCCGGACAGCTTGCCGTTCTCTTCCTTGAGCAGCGTCACGATCTCCGGGCAGCTTCCCTCGGGCGGGTCTTGGGCCATCAGCGCCCCGGGCGCGCCCAGCAGGCCGACCCACACGCACCCGACCGCCAGCCATCTCGAACCAACCTTCATTTGCCAGCCTCCACTTCGGCCTTTTTCAGTTTGTAGCTGTTCTTATGACCCATGGTGGCGTCCAGTACAATGGTTAAATCGTCCACCTTGGGGATGGCGAAACCGAACAGCCCGGCCTTGTCCGTCACCCCCTCCAGCAGCAGCTTTTCCTGGCTGTCATACACCAGTACCTTACCGCCTTCCACCGGCCGACCATCCGGGAAAAAGCTTTCGGTGTAAATCTTGCCGCCTTCCACATAGGCAAAAAGGGTCACCTTGTGGGCCAGGGCCGCGCCGGCGAGCAGCGCGGAGCAGACCGCCACGAGCGCCAAAACCTTCCATGATTTCATGATCCATTCTCCTTGTAGGGTAAAACCTTCTTTCAGCTTCAAAGTCAAGGCGGGACGGTTCGTTCAACCGGAGGATCGAACGAGCCGTCCCAACGCAGGATTTGGACCTGAAGGGCGGTTTTATTTCATATCCCGCGTATGTACCCAATAGACTGCGCCGATTTCGACGCCCTTCTCCTCCTCGCCATGCTTAATCTTCCAATCCGCTTCGCTCAACGCCGCGAATCCCCACCAGCCGGCCCGGGGCATGGCGTAGCTGAAGACGCCGTTGCCGTCGGCCTTGACCACCTGGGTCACGTAGGGA
>JAKAFO010000239.1 GCA_021819735.1 Deltaproteobacteria bacterium | reverse complement strand
GCGCCGCTCAGGCCGTCGAGGCCCACGATGTCGGCCGCATAGGCTGCATCCAATTTAATGGAAAGGCCGGGGGCCATGTCCATGCCGAAAGTGTCATGGGGAATCAGAACGATGCTGCCGGCCGGAACGATCTTGGCCAACAGTTTGCGAACCACTTCGCCGTTGGGATAAGCCAGGGCGGCGTTGTCCACTTTCCACACCTGGGCGTAGAGCTTGGCGGCGCCCTGGCAAGCCGAATCCAGGGTGCTGCCCGAGCCGGTCACAATGGCCGTCGGTTGGGCGGCGGCATCGATCTTTTTGGCAGCCACGGCCAGTTCAGCAGCCGAGTCTTCCACCACCCCGTTCTTGTGAGCGATATAAGCAAAAATCTGAGCCATTATTTCAGCCCTCCTTTAGCTTTCAAGAGTTCAATCAGTTTGTCGATCTTTTCTTCCATGCTGCCTTCGAGCATTTCGGCGCCCTTGCCCATTACCGGCGTGAAGTAGTCGGCCCGTTTGACTCTGGCCGCGGCCGCGCCCACGCTGCCAGCGGCGATACCCAGATCGCCGGCGCCGTGGCTGGGAATCTCCACCGAGGCCACCTTGCGGATGCCGCGGATACCCACGTAGCGGGGTTCGTTGATACCGGTCTGGATGGAGAGCACGCAGGGCAGTTCGATTTCGTTCATCTCCTGGTTGCCGCCTTCGATCTCGCGGCCGATCTTGAGCTTCTTGCCGTCGATTTCGATCTTGTTCACCAGCGAGGCATAGGGCCAATCCAACATGGCGGCCAGCATGCCACCCACTTGGGCGGCGCCGTCATCGGCCTGGGCCCCGGTGAGGATCAGATCATATTTGCCCTTCAGGATTTCGGCCTTGAGGATGGAAGCGATGCCGCGTCCGTCGGAACCTTCGAAGGCATCGTCGGCCAGCAAAATGCCCTTGTCGGCACCCATGGCCATCTGGCGCCGCAGAATCTCTTCGGCTTCGCTGTCGCCCACGGTCACCACGGTCACCGAGCCGCCGACTTTGTCGCGGATCTGGATGGCCTCTTCCGTGGCGTAGTTGTCCCATTCGTTGACCGAATAGACCAAGTCGTCTCTTTGGATGTCGGTCCCGTCGCCCTTGATGGTAATTTCATTCTCGGCGGTATCCGGAACCCTCTTCACGCATACCAGAATCTCCATGTTTACTCCTCCATTATCGTGTATGGTTCCCTATTGGCTCGTTCTTCCGAAACCTTCAATACTTCCCGCGCAGCGGGCTTATTCCAAATGTTGGGCCGCCAGTTCGGCCAGGTCGATGGCTTCCATCTTGCCTTCCATGCCGGCCACCTTGATGGCGTCTTCCATGTTCACCAGGCAGAAGGGACAGGCCGTGACGATGACGTTGGCGCCGGCCTCGGCCGCCATCTTCACGCGCAGCACGCCCATGCGTTGTTCTTCCTCGGGTTCGTAGAAGAGCATCAAGCCGCCGCCGCCGCAGCAGAACGATCGGTCCTTGCAGCGCAGCATGTCTACCCGTTTGAGACCGGGGATAGCATCCAGCACCGCGCGCGGATCGTCATAAACCGCATTGTGGCGCCCCAGGTAGCAAGGATCGTGATAGGTGTAAACCTTCTGGCCGTCGCCGTTGGCCTTGAAGTGCAGCCCGCCCTTGCGGACCTCCCGGGCCAGGAACTGGCTGATGTGCTCCACCGGCGGCAGGTCTTCATAGTCGTTCTTTAAAGCGTTGAGGGCATGGGGATCGGCGGTCACGATCTTGGTGGCGCCGGTTTCCTTGATCATCTCGGTGTTGTGCTCGCGCAGGCTCTGGAAGAGCATCTCCTCGCCGAAGCGCCGCACCTCGTGGCCGCTGTCCTTCTCATCCTTGCCCAGAATGCCGAAATCGACGCCGGCGCGGTGCAGCAGGGTGGCCGTGGCCTGGCCGATCTTCTGCATGCGGTCATCGAACGAGGTGATGCTGTCCACGAAGAACAGGACATCGGCCTTGTCGCCTTCGAGCACCTTAACCGGCACGTCGCCCTCGATGGCCTTGGTCCACTCGGAGCGCTTCTTCTCCATTTTGCCCCAGGGGTTGCCGCGCTTGCCGATGGCGCTGAGCGGCTTTTGCAGGCTCTGGGGCACCATGCCTTCGTCCACCATGCCGCGGCGCAGGTCCACGATCTTGTCGATATACTCGATGCCCACCGGGCACTCCTGCTCGCAGGCGCCGCAGGTGGTGCAAGACCAGATTTCATCCTCTTCATAGGTGCTGCCGATCAAGGGCTGTTTTTCGATCTTGCGTTCGCCGTGCAGGGGATGGGTGGCGAAAAGCAGGTTGCGCCCCTTGATGGAGATAAAGCGCGGCGAGAGCGGACGGCCCACGGCGTTAGCCGGGCAGTTGTCCGAGCAGCGGCCGCAGTCCACGCAGGAATAAAAGTGCAGGATATGGCGCCAGGTGAAATCCTCCAGGTTCTTGACACCGAAGGATTTCAGGTTGTCCAGTTCCTCGCCGGTGATGCCGTACTTGACCGGTTTGATGTTGCCCCGGCGCACGCGCATCAAAAAGACGTTGAACAGCGAGGTGATGACGTGGAAGTGCTTGCCCATGGGCAGGAAGCACAAGAAGGTGAAAAAGGTAATATCGTGAAGGAAATAGGATGCCGAGTGGAAAAACTGAAGGGTATCCTTATTCGCGAAAGCCAGGATATGCTGAAAGAACCAGGCCAGGGTGAAAGGCGCCAGGAAATGGGCGTGCATTCCCTGTTGTTCCTGGGCCGCCACCAGACTGCCTTCGAACAACCCTTCCATGAGCACCAAGGTGCAGATCATACCCAGAACGAAGACGGCCTCGGCGGTATGGGGCTTACCGTACTTGGCCGGCACCGCGTAGCGCGCCGGTTTGGTGACCAGCCGGCGGTACATGGCCATCAGGGCCACCACCAGGACCCAGGTCGCGGCATAGGAGCGGATCACGTTATAGATGGCGCCCAGGGTGCCGTCCATGCCCGGCAATGAAAAGCCGGTCTTGATGCCGACGAACATGAGTTCCGTCGAGCGCAGCCCCAAGATCAAGAAACCGGCGAAGAGCAATATATGGATCACACCGGCCAGCATGTAGCGCGGGTGGCGCCACTGGAGCAGCCAGACCTTGATGACCTGGATGATACGCGCCGGCACATTCGCCAGAATATCCTTCATGGGCATATCGGGCTGCGCCAGAACCATGGGTTTCAGGCGCATCACGATGATATAGATGAAAAGGGTGATGCCGACGACCGGTATCAACGTGTAGATGATCCAGGCGGGTATGAATAGAAACGTTCCGCTGGCCGGGGGGATGAGCGCGAAGTCCATATTACTCTTCTTCTCCTTGAATATACCTGGAATTTGTCCTGTTGGTCCCAACTAATGAATGAGGACTCATTCAACTACTAATCCGAACCGCTCCTGTCAAGCAAAAAAGTGTGGTTTCAGGGGGTGCGGCGCAAGAAAAGTGACACTCGATTCTAGATTTCCGCGACGGCCGTTCATCCTTGCATCCGGCAAAAAGGCTCTTGATAAATCCCGCCCCAAGATAGCACATGGAACAATTCGAGCTTTGTTACTGTTTTTGAACTCGCCGCCCTCTATGGCAGGGTTAAACGCCAGGCGCAATAATTATTGACAAGCATAAAGATTCGCCATTAGGGATTCTAAAACAATATTTAATCCCCTTCCCACCCATTCCCAGCACAAGGAGGTGTCTGTGCCAGCAAAACCGACCTACCAGGACAAACCGTGGCTAAAACACTATCAAGCCGGCGTTCCGGAAATCCCGAAGTACGTGGACATGTGTCTTCCGGATTTCCTGGATCGTACCACCGACCGCTTTCCCCACAAAACCGCCTTTGAATTCCAAGGCTTTAAGCTGACCTACACCCAACTCAAGGACATGGTGGATCGGTTCGCGACCTGCCTGCATCGCTTCGGTGTCCGCAAAAACGATTCTGTTGCGCTCTTGCTGCCCAACACCATTCACTGCGTGGCGGCCTACTATGCCGTTCACCGCCTGGGTGCCATCGCGGTCATGAACAACCCGCTCTACTCCGACCGGGAGTTACACCATCAGCTCAACGATTCCAGCGCCAAGGTGCTAATCACGGTGGATCTGCTGGCCAACCGCATGATCGACCTGCGGCCTCGAACCAAGATCAAACAGATCGTGGTGTGCGGCATCGGCGACTATCTGCCCTTTCCCAAAAGCTTGCTCTTTCCCCTGGTGGGCAAGAAGAAGGGGTTGATGGCCGATGTCAAGCCGGCCGAAGAGCTCTACCGCTGGAAGGCGCTCATCGCCCAAAGCTCGCCCGATCCCGCCGTGCGCGTGAAGGTGACCTTCGACGATGTGGCCATGTATCAATACACGGGCGGCACCACCGGTGTCAGCAAGGGCGCCATCCTGACCCACGGCAACCTGAGCAAACAATTGCAGCAGATCGCCGCCTGGTTTCCGCACATCGACGAGAACAACGTGGCCCTGGGCGCGCTGCCCTTCTTCCACGTCTTCGGCCTGACCAACGTCATGAACGCAACCATCTACTACGGTTGGACGGCGGTCCTGATCCCCAAGCCCCAGCCGCCCCAACTCATCGAGGCCATCAAGAAGAGCAAGCCCACCTTCGCCGCCCTGGTGCCCACCATGTACATCGGCATTCTGCAGGACCCCGCCATCAGCACGGTGGACATGAGTTCCATCGACAACATGTTCTCGGGCAGCGCACCGTTGCCGGTGGAGGTCATCAAGGAGTTCGAAACCCGCACCAAGGGCATCATCGTGGAAGGCTACGGCCTGACCGAAAGCTCGCCCACCACCCATATCAACCCCTGCGGCGAAGGCAGCCTGCGCAAGGTGGGCAGCATCGGCCTGCCCATCAGCGACACGTTGTGCCGCATCGTGGATGTCAATGACGGCAAGACCGACGTGCCGGTGGGCGAAACCGGCGAACTGCTGATCCAGGGCCCCCAGGTGATGCGCGGCTATCTCAATCGCCCCGAGGCCACGGCCGAAACGCTAGCCGACGGCTGGCTGCACACCGGCGACATCGCCAAGATGGACGACGACGGCTACTTCTACATCATCGACCGCAAGAAGGACATGGTCATCTCCGGCGGCTACAATATCTATCCGCGGGACATCGAAGAGGTCTACTTCGAGCATCCCAAGGTGGTGGAAGCCACGGCAATCGGCATTCCCCACCCCTCTCGCGGTGAAGCCGTCAAGGTGTTCATCGTGCTCAAGGAAGGCCAGACCGCCACCGCCGAAGAGATGATCAACTACTGCGCGGACAAACTGGCCAAGTACAAATGGCCCACGGAGATCGAGTTCCGCAAGGAGCTGCCCAAAACCAACGTGGGCAAGGTGCTGCGCAAAGATTTGAAAGACGAGGAGATGAAGAAAAGGGAAAAGAAGTAGCCTTCAGCCTGAATAAGAAAGCCGGAAACCCTCAAGGGTTTCCGGCTTTTGATTTTGAGATAGTACTCGCTATCTTCGACTAATTACTTTCCGCCGAAGCAGTCATCTTCCATCTCGACCGCCGCGGGGGAGCCGGCCATGATGGTTTCGATCTTGCCGATGGTGATCGGCAGGAAATTCTTGATGAAGTAATGCGCGCCCTTGACCTGGCCGACCAGATACTTCTCGTCCTTCTTGCGGGTGCCCTTGGCCAGCAGATCGGCGGCGATACAGGCACGCCACAGCAGCATCCAGGCCATGATCACGTCGCCGACGACTTCCATGAAGGTGTAGGAGAAAACCAAGGAATTGAAAATTTTGCCTTCCATCATGCCTTTGCCCAGATGCATGGCGGCATCGCCCAGGCGCTTGACGGCGGCTTCGGTTTTTTCAGCCAGCTCTTTGAGGCCTTCGGTCTCCTTGGCGCGGTTGACGACCTTCTGAATCTCGGCCGCCATGGCCATCATGGATTTGCCGCCGTCCATGACCGTCTTGCGGCCGAGCAGATCCAGGGCCTGAATACCGTTGGTACCCTCATAGATCATGGTGATGCGGGTGTCGCGCACCAGTTGCTCCTGGGGGTACTCTTTGATGAAGCCGTAACCGCCGTACACCTGCATGCCCAGGTTGGTCACGTCATAGGCGCGATCGGTGCAATAGCCCTTACAGATGGGGGTCAGGAAGCCCAACAGGGATTCCAGCTCGGCCTTTTCCTTCTCATCCTTGGCCATGTGGACTTTGTCGATGAGCAGACCGACATAATAGAGCAGGCTGCGCATGCCTTCCACAAAGGTCTTGGAGGTCATCAACATGCGGCGCACATCGGGATGCTGAATGATGGGCACGGCTGGTGCATTTTTCTCGAAAGCATCGGCCCGACGGAACTGAACGCGATCCCGGGCATAGGTGAGGGCGTTGAGATAGGAGGTGCTGGCGCAGGCCACGGCCTGCTGGCCGGTGTGCAGACGGGCACCGTTCATCATCAGGAACATGGCGCGCATGCCCTTGTTCTCTTCACCCAGCAGGTAGCCGCGGCATTTGCCTTTGCTGCCCAGGGCCAAGGCCGCGGTGGCGTTGCCGTGAATGCCCATTTTTTCTTCGAGGGCGGTGCAGACCACGTCGTTGGGCTCGCCTAGGCTGCCGTCATCGTTGACCCAAATCTTGGGAACGGCAAACAGGGAGATGCCGGGGGTACCGGCCGGCGCGCCTTCGATGCGGGCCAGGCAGGCATGGATGATATTTTCGGCCAGGTCGTGATCGCCCGAAGAGATGAAGATTTTGTTGCCGGTGATGGAGTAGGTGCCATCGGGATTTTTGACCGCCGTGCTGGTCAAGGCGCCCACGTCCGAACCGGCTTCGGGCTCGGTGAGCAGCATGGTGCCGGTCCAAATACCGGTGTTCATCTTTTTGAGGAAAAGCTTCTTCAATTTATCGGTACCGAAATTCTCGATCAGCGAAGCAGCACCGTTGGTCAGCCCCACATACATCATGAAGGCGAAGTTGGCGCCGGAGAAATAGTCGCCGGCAGCGGTGGCCACCACGTGGGGCATGCCTTGCCCGCCCCATTCGGAAGACATGCTGGTACCGACCCATTCACCCTCTTTGAACAGCTCCCAGACACGCTTGAAACTCTCGGGGGTGGTAACCTTGCCGTTTTCCAGGTGGCATCCGACTTCATCGCCCTCTTTCTGGGTGGGCAGCAACTCTTTGACGGCCAAATTGCGCGCCTCGTTGATGATCATCTCGATGGTCTTGCGATTGTATTCCGCAAAATCAGGATGTTTGGTCACATTTTCGACATTGAGCTGATCGAAAAGTACGAAGTCGATGTCCTTGCGTTCCGCTATAACCTGTGCCATTTAAATCTCTCCTTCCTTATAAGTCATATCACCGCATTGATTTCGTTCTGCGATTGCAGTGTTTGGGTAGCTACATTTTGTTGGCTCTGGGTGGTACCGATGCCGCGGATGAACAATTCCACCAGCGGTTCGGCCATGGCGGCCAGGTCGTGATCCCGACCGGTATGGATCCAGGTGTTGATCACCTCTTCCACGGCACCGTTGATCAGCCGCTTGACCAACCCCACGTAAAGATCGCCCCGGATGCTCCCCTCCTGCTGCCCCATTTCGACGACCTTGGTGATGATATCGCGGTACATCTTGGACATCTGCCGGGTGGGTTCCTGAACCAAACGCCATTGCAGGTGGGTCTCTCCCTGATAGACGATGGCGCCGTTGGGTTCGTTCTGAAACAGTTCCAAATGGGCGTGAACCAGATTATGCAGTTTTTCCACGGCCGTCTGGCCATTTTCCACCGCGGTCCAGAAGCGCTCGGAAACATGCTCGGTCATGCGTTCATAGAACTGCACCAGAATGTCGTCTTTGTTCTTGAAATAAAGGTAGATCGTGCCATCGGCGACACCGGCTTCCTGGGCAATCTGGGAAATGGTGGATTGGGAAAAACCCCTTTCAGCGAACACCTTGATAGCTGCCGTGAGGATTTGTTTGTACTTTTCCGTGTTACGCTTCATAGCCCGTTCCAACCTGCCGATCCATAATGAATGAATGTTCACTCATTTATCAAATGGCCTTTGCTTCTGTCAAGCAATAAAAAACCATCCTTTTTAAAGTAGGAATTGACACAATCCGGCGAATCCGTTTAGATAGGCACCTTTGAAAACCGACTGAAGCGGATTCGCCTGTGCCACCGCATACGCAATGGCAAGGTGCAATTAAGTTTTTCCCATTTGCAACCGATCAGTTACGGCAATGACCCATAGAGTTACAATGGACGGCAATAACATCTGGAGGTTTTGTTAATGGCTGAACAAGCAATCAAACTTGGCGGCAAAAAACAGAGCACCTTCATCGACAAGGTCAAGGGGTTGCTTCCCGAAGGCGGGAA
>JAKAFO010000238.1 GCA_021819735.1 Deltaproteobacteria bacterium | reverse complement strand
CTGGGCGCCGGACGCATCGTCACCGAACACGATGTGCACCCAGGGGCCTGGTACCTGGACGGCGGGCGAGCGCCGGTGTGTATTTCGGTGGAGGCCGGTCAGGCCGATCTTTTCCTGAGCAGTTATTTGGGCATCGATCACCAGGTCAAAGGCGAGCGCGCCTATCGGCTGCTGGATGCCACCATCCGCTTCCACCGAGGCTTGCCCCGGGCCGGGGAAACCATCCGCTACGACATCCATATCGATAAGTTCGTCAAACAGGGCGCCACCTATCTCTTTTTCTTCCGCTACGAAGGGCATATCGGCAGCGAGCACCTCATCACCATGACCAATGGATGCGCGGGCTTTTTCACTGAGCAGGAGGTGCGCAATTCGGGCGGCATCATCCTGAGCGAAGACGATCGCGCCCCCGGCACAAGGGTCAACGGGTCGCCCTTCTCGTCCCTTTTACCCGTTATAAAGGCCATTTATGACGACGCCCAGGTGGAGGCCCTGCGGTCCGGCGATGCCGCCGGCTGTTTCGGCGATCTGTTCCGGGGCATCCTGCTGCCGCCGGCCTTGCGCCTGCCGGGCGGCCGCATGCGCCTCATCGACCGTATCGTTGAACTAGATCCCGAAGGCGGCCGTTGGGGACTGGGCACCATCCGGGCCGAAGCCGACATTCATCCCGACGACTGGTTCCTTACCTGCCACTTCGTGGATGACAAGGTCATGCCCGGCACCCTGATGTATGAATGCTGCGCCCACACCTTGCGCGTGCTGCTGTTGCGCCTGGGCTGGGTAATTGACCAAAGCGATACTTGTTATGAACCGCTCAAGGAGATAGACACCCGGCTCAAGTGCCGCGGCCCGGTCACCCCCGCCAGCCGCAAAGTACATTATATGGTAGAGATCAAGGAGATCGGCTACCACCCGGAGCCCTATGTGGTCGCCGACGCCCATATGTATGCGGACGGCCGTTACATCGTTTTCTTCAAAGACATGTCCATGCAGATGACCGGTGTGACCCTGCCGGCCATCGAAGCGTTCTGGCAGGGCCGGCGCGCATCCCGGGACGAATCGGTCGCGGTGCGCCCGCAAAGGCCCTTATTCAGTCGGGAGCAAATTCTTGAGTTTGCCATCGGCAGCCCCTCCAAAGCCTTTGGGGCGCCGTATGCCGTTTTCGACCACGAGCGGGTCATCGCCCGCCTGCCCGGTCCGCCCTACTTTTTCATGGATCGGGTGACCGCCATCGAACCACAACCCTGGGTGCTCAAAGCCGATGGCTGGGTGGAGGCCCAATACGATGTTCCGCCCGATGCCTGGTACTTTGCCGCCGACGGCAGCGGGGTGATGCCCTTTTGCGTGCTGCTGGAGATCGCCCTGCAACCCTGCGGTTGGCTGGCGGCCTATGCCGGATCGGCCTTGCGCAGCAAGAAGGATTTGAAGTTCCGCAACCTGGGGGGCAAAGCCAACGTGCATGCCAATCTGCCTTGCGGAGAACACGCCCTCACCATGCGCACCCGCCTGACCAAGGTTGCCGAGGCGGCCGACATGATCATCGAAGACTTTGATTTCGAGGTCTTATCCCAAGGGCGACCGATTTATACAGGAAGCACCAACTTCGGCTTCTTCACGGCCCAGGCGTTGTCCCAACAAGTCGGATTGCGTGATGCCCACTATACGCCCAGCAAGGACGATGAGGCCCAGGCCAACGAACAAGCGCTCGACGATACACCGCCTTGGGTGCCGGAGGCCGCGCCCAAGGGAGCAATCTTTCGACCCGATGGGCTGCGCATGCCCGCCAAAGCCCTGCGCATGATCGACGCCATCGACCTGTTCAACCCCAACGGCGGGCCTCATGGCCTGGGATACGTTCGCGGGTATAAGATCGTCGATCCCGCCGAATGGTTCTTCAAGGCCCATTTTTTTCAGGACCCGGTTTGCCCCGGGTCATTGGGGGTCGAATCGTTCCTGCAACTGCTCAAATTTGCGGCCATGCAGCGCTGGCCGCAGTATGCGCGAAGCCATCGTTTCGAAATGCTCTGCGACCGCCACGAGTGGCAATATCGCGGTCAGATCATTCCCTCCAATCGGAAGGTCGTGGTAGACGCGGTCATCACACGCGCCGAAGAGGGGGATGCCCCGTTGCTGATGGCCGATGGCTGGTTGCAAGTGGACCACCTTTATATATATAGGATGAGCCAATTCGGATTGCGGCTGGTGCCCATCAATTGATGCGATCCAGAGCATACACAGGATAAAAGGCATGCGTTTTACAAAAGTTTCCATCGCCGGACTGGGCTATGAACTGGCGCCCAACGTGATCACCTCGGACGATCTGGAAAAACGGCTGGCGCCGGTCTACAGCGCGCTGCATATCCAGCCGGGCCAATTGGAGGCGCTGACCGGTATCTCCGAGCGGCGTTTCTGGGACGCGGATGTACGTCTTTCCCAAAAGGCGGCCCAGGCCGGCAAAAAGGCCCTCAACGCCGCGGGCATCGATCCCCGCGAGATCGGCGTGCTGATCTACGGCGGCGTTTGCCGCGAAAATCTCGAACCGGCCACGGCCTGCGCCGTGGCCCATGAATTGGGCATCGGCCCGACCGCCCACATCTTCGATCTCTCCAACGCCTGCCTGGGGGTCCTCAACGGCATGGTGCACATCGCCAGCGCCATCGAACTGGGGCAGATCAGGGCCGGCATGGTGGTCTCGTGCGAATCGGCGCGGCCCATCGTGGAGATGACCCTCCAGCGGCTCCTAGCTCATCCCAGCATGGCACTCTATAAAGATTCCCTGGCCACCTTCACCGGCGGGTCCGGCGCAGTGGCCATGGTGCTGTGTGACGCTTCGCGCAGCAGTACCGGACACCAGCTATTGGGTGGCGTGATGCGTAACGATACCCAGTACCATGCGCTGTGCACCTGGGGATCGGAAAGCGGCATGCCCTTCGGCACCTCTCAAGTGATGAAAACCGATGCGGTGGGTGTTCTCAAACATGGCGTCCATCTGGGCATCGAGACTTTTCAAGCTTTTCGCCAAGAGCTGGCCTGGCCCGACACCTTTCCCGAAAAGGTGATCTGCCACCAGGTGGGCTCGGCCCATCAGCGCACCATCCTGGAGGCTTTGGGCATCGATCCTGCCAGGGATTTCGGCACCTTTCGCTATCTTGGAAACATCGGTACGGTATCCCTGCCGATCACGGCCGCCATTGCCGATGAACGGCAATTTTTGAAGGCCGGCGATCGGGTAGGCTTTTTAGGCATCGGCAGCGGTTTGAACTGTCTCATGTTGGGCATGGTCTGGTGATGCAAGCTTACCCGTTCAAAAGCAACTACCTGTCGATCCGGGGCCTGCGCTACCACTACCTGGACGAAGGCCGGGGCGAGCCGTTGGTCATGCTGCACGGCAACCCCACCTGGTCGTACTACTTCCGGCGCCTGGTCGAAAAGTTCAGCGCCACCCACCGCGTGATTGTTCCCGATCACATCGGCTGTGGTCTTTCGGACAAGCCCGGACCCGAGCGATATGACTTCCGGCTCCGGAGCCGCATCGACGATCTGAATGCGCTGCTGAACCACCTGCTTCCGGATCAGCCGGTGACCCTGATTGTGCACGACTGGGGCGGGATGATCGGCCTGGGTTGGGCCGTTGAGCACCTGGAGCGCGTGCGCCGCCTGGTGATCATGAACACGGCCGGTTTTTTCCCGCCAGGACGGAAAGCCATCCCCTGGCGCCTGCGCCTCCTGCGCCGGTCCAACCCCATCATGGATTGGGCCGTGCTGCACCTCAACCTTTTCGCCCGGGCCGCGCTTTACATGGCGCCCCGTAGGCCCCTGCCCCCGAAGGTTAAAGCCGGGCTGATCGCGCCTTATGACACGCCCCGGCATCGGCTGGCCACCTTGAAGTTCGTCCAGGACATTCCGCTGTCGCCGGACGATCCCAGCGGCCCGATCGTGGCCCGCGTGGAACGCGAGCTGGGGCGCATCACTGCCCGCCCCGTGCTTTTGATCTGGGGACGGCACGACTTTGTCTTCGACCGCGACTACTTTGACGAATGGCGGCGCCGCGTGCCCCAGGCCGAGGTCCATTGGCTGGAAGAGGCCGGGCACTATTTGCTGGAAGATGCGCCCGAAGAGATTGCCGGTCTGATCGGCGCTTTCTTGAAGAACCCCGTTAATCGATGATGGTGAAAGCCGATGGATTCTTTCGATGACACACTCGCCACCTCCGACCCGGTCGATACGGTCCAATCGGTCAATGTGGCCCACCGTTTAAAAACCATGGCCCGCATCCAACCCTACCGTCGCGCCGTGGTCTTCCCGGCCGGCCGTGACCGCAATGGCCGCGTGGCCTACAGCCATCTGACCTTCCGGCAGTTGGACCGCGAGTCGGACTGCTTTGCCCGGGGCCTGGAAGCCGCCGGCATCGTGCGGGGCACCCGCACCATCCTGATGGTCCGGCCGAGCTTGGAGTTTTTCGCCCTGACCTTCGCGATGCTCAAGGTCGGAGCGGTTTTCGTGATGGTCGATCCCGGCATGGGCATCGGCCGCATGCTCACCTGCCTGAGCGAAAGCCGGGCCAATGCCCTCATCGGCATTCCGGCCGCCCATCTGTTGCGCGTGCTGCGACCGAAGTACTTCGAGTCGGTCAAGATCAACATCACCGTCGGCCGGCGCTGGTTCTGGAAAGGGTTGGGGCTCAACGATATCCGCGCCCTGCCCTGGCAGCCGTACGAGGTGGCCGCCACCCGTCCGGATGAAATGGCGGCCATCTTGTTTACGACCGGCAGTACAGGCGACGCCAAAGGCGCCGTCTACACCCATTGTATCTTCGATGCCCAGGTGCGTTTGATCCAATCCCAGTTCGGAATCACGCCGGATGAGATCGACCTGCCCACATTTCCGCTCTTCTCGCTCTTCGATGCGGCCCTGGGCATGACGGCGGTCATCCCGGATATGGACCCCACCCGGCCGGCCCATGTGAATCCGGAGAAGATCATCGAAGCCATCCTCAACCAGGGCGTGACCAACATGTTCGCTTCCCCGGCCTTGTTGGATCGGGTTGGACGCCACGGCAAGGCCAACACCACCAAGCTGCCTTCGCTCAAGCGCGTGATCTCCTCCGGTGCGCCGATTTCACCGGCCAATGTGGCCCAATTTACTACCCTGCTGGAAGACGATGCCGAAATTCACACCGGCTATGGCGCCACCGAAGCCATGCCGGTCTCGACCTTCGGCAGCAAGGAGATCCTCTCCGAAACCGCAGCGCTCACCGAAAAAGGCTTCGGCATGTGCGTGGGTTGCCCGGTCCGGGAGATATCGGTGCGCATCATCAAAATCAGCGATGGCCCCATCGCCTCCTGGTCCGATGATCTACTGGTCCCGGATGGAGAAATCGGAGAGATCGCGGTGAGCGGCCCGGTCGTCACCGAAGGATACTTCCGGCGGCCCAAAGAAGATGCCCTGAGCAAGATCAAAGCGGGTGAGCAGGTCTGGCACCGCATGGGCGACCTGGGCTGGAAAGACAAAAAAGAGCGCATCTGGTACTGCGGCCGCAAAAGCCATCGCGTCATTACGCCCCATGGCACCCTGTTCACCATTCCCTGCGAAGCCATCTTCAACAACCATCCGGCCGTCTATCGCTGTGCACTCGTGGGCATCGGTGCCCCGCCCCGCCAACGGCCGGTGGTCTGCATTCAACTGGAAGCGGATCAGCGCAACATCGACAAGGAAGCTCTGACGCGCGAGTTGAAGGAGCTGGCCGCCGGCCATATGCTCACCGAAAAGATCGACACCTTTTTGTTCCACCCCTCTTTTCCAGTGGATATCCGCCACAACGCAAAAATATTCCGCGAAAAACTGGCTGAATGGGCCCGGAAGAAATTGGAATAGGAAATGGCATGACTTCCAAGCGAACTGTTCTGGTCACCGGCGGCGGTGGATTTTTGGGCAGCGCCATCGTGCGCCTTCTGATCTCGCGGGGTGAAACGGTGCGTTCCCTTTCCAGGGGCCGCTATCCCGAGCTGGAGCGCATGGGGGTCGAGCACATCTGCGCGGATCTGGCGGATCTGCAAGCCGTGCGGCGCGCCTGCCAAGGCGTGGAGGCCGTCTTTCATGTGGCCGCCAAGTTCGGCACCTGGGGCCGCTACGAAGCCTACTACCAGGCCAACACCCAGGCCACGCTCAACCTGCTTTCGGTTTGCCGTGAGGTCGGTGTTTCGCGCTTGATTTACACCAGCTCGCCTAGCGTGGTTTTCGACGGCCGCGACATGCGCGGCGTGGATGAATCAGCTCCCTACCCGGCCCGCTTCGAAGGGCCGTATGCCCAAACCAAGGCCTTGGGAGAACAAGCAGTGCTGCAGGCGGCCCGCGAGGGGTTGCCGGCCATTGCCCTGCGGCCGCATCTCATCTGGGGGCCGGGTGGCGTGCACCTGATCGATCGGATCATCTCCAGGGCCAAGCGCCTGCGCATCGTCGGCGATGGCACCAACCAGGTGGATACCATCTACGTGGACAATGCCGCCTGGGCCCACATCCTGGCGGAAGATGGCCTCAATCGCAATCCGGCCCTCTCCGGCCGCACCTATTTCGTGAGTCAGGACCAGCCGATGGCCTTTGCCCAAATGCTCAACGACATCCTGGCCGCGGGCGGATTGCCGCCGATCACCCGGAAAGTCTCGCCCACCCTGGCGCGCCTGGCCGCCCTCTTTTGCGAAGGCATTTATAAAACGCTGGGAATCGAATCCGAACCGCCCATCACCCGTTTCCAGGTCGATGCCATAGCCACCGATCACTGGTTCGACATCTCGGCCATCAAGCGCGATTTGGGGTACAAACCGGTGGTTTCCACCGAAGAAGGCTTGAAGCGTCTGGCGCTATGGCTGCGGGATTACTCCGGCAGCAGATCGTAGAAGTAGCACATCACATCCGAGCGGGTGACAATGCCGATCATCCGGCCCTCTTCCACCACCGGCAACCGGCCGATATCCTGGCGGATCATGATGCGAGCAGCCTGCAAGGGACTCTTGCCCGGCTCGATGGTCTGCACCGGCTGGCGCATGTAGGCCTTGACCGGCGAGCGGAGTTGGGAGTCCCGGCGTAATTTTTGGAAATCCCGGCGCGAGATCATGCCCACCAGCTTGTCGCCCTCGGCTACCGGCAATCCGGTACAACCTTTGATGCGCATCATCTTGGCCGCCTCTTCCATGCTGGCCTCGGGGCTGACCATATGCACGGGGAACGACATCAGGTCGCTGATTTGCACGGAGGCCTGCTGATTGCCGCCGATCAGGCCGCAGATCATCTCCGAAACCGCATCCGGATTGACCTGGCGCAGCATGGCCGATCCGGCGCCGGGGTGTCCACCGCCGCCCATGCTGCGCATGATGTCGCCGACGTTGAGATTGTCCACGTCGCTGCGGCCGATGACCATGCAGCGTTCGTTTTCAGGGATGCAAAAAATGCCGAAGGCCGCATCCACGTTCATGATGTCCCGGTACATGCCCACCACCACGGCCAGGCCGTCCACATGGCCCTCCACCGACAACTTGCTGATGCTGACCGAGTGTCCGTTGATCTTTTCCCGGTGGGCCGTCTTGAGCATTTCGAACAGAATGCTCTTCTGTTTTTCGCCATAGGCCGGCCGCAGAAAGCGACTCAAAATCTTCAAGTCGGCGCCGTGCTCAAGCAGATAGCCGGCGGCATAGGCATCTTCGGCCGTCGTATTGGTAAAGGTCAGTTGGCCGGTATCTTCATACAGACCGGCCAGAAAAATCGTGGCCTGGATAGGGCTGATGCTTTTTTTCTCGGCTTTGAGGCAGCGCAGCATCAAGGTGATGTTGGCCCCTGCCGGGGCATAGCATTTCCAGGAGGCGTGGATGGTTTCCGGCTGGACATGGTGGTCCCACACCAGGATTTCTAATTCGGGGTTCTTGCGGAAGGTCGCCATGCCCATCAGGCGCTCCCATTGGGCCGTATCCACGACGATCAACCGTTCGACGTTCTCCAGATCGGGTGCCGGTTTTTCGATCCAGGGAAAGACATCTTTATGCAGGGAGAGGAACGCCTTGACGTTGGGGTTGAGCGGCTTGGGAATCAACGGGTCGGCATCGGGATAAAGCATCATGGCCGCCACCATGGAGGCCATGGCATCGAAGTCGGTGTTTTTATGGGTGGTAATGATGGTTTTGATGTCGGATGGATCGGGAGCACATTTCAGCGGTAGCATGACCGGACCTCTTTCTTGAACAGCGGACGCAGTGCGACTGGCTGCCGTAATCTTCCGGGCGGCTGCGTAAAGGATGCAGGCCATAACCCGATTGACAGTGTTCGCGATTTCATCCATATAGACAGCGTGTTCAACCACTGTCAACACTT
>JAKAFO010000237.1 GCA_021819735.1 Deltaproteobacteria bacterium | reverse complement strand
ATAGGTATAGCCGGCACCGGCCGACCAGCCGTTGCGCAGATAGTTCAATTTGGCCTCAAAACCGTTGCGCAACGTATCGCCGTCCAGGTTCTCGTTGGTAAAGGTCACCGGGTTGTAGAAAATCTCATCTTCGGTGTCGATGCGGAAAATGTTGAAGCCAAAAGTCAAATTGTCCAGTATGTCGAGCTGCGTGCCCACCTCCAGGTCATGGGAGGATTGCGGTTGCAAGGAACCGTTCACATTGCTGGTGAAAAAGTCGAACATCTCGTCGAACAGCGGGTAGCGGAAGCTCTTGCCGTAGTTCACGTACACCTTGGCGCGGCCGAGGGCGTAATTGATGCCCGCGGTGGCGGCATCTTCGTCCAGTCGGATCGTTTCGGGCGTGTCGAAAGAAAACCAGGCCCGCTCGTGGCGGTAGCCGCCCGAGAGGGTCAACTGGCGCGTCACCCCCAGATCGTCCAGCGCAAAATAGCCGACGCTCTTCTTCTCGAAGTTGTACTGCCCAAAGCTGCTGTCGCCAAAAAACATGGAGGTGTTGGTGATCTCTTCTTCCGTCTTGCCGAGGTCCACCCCGAAGATGAGTCGGTTGGAGACTTCGCCGAAACTCTCCTGGAAGGTCAGGCGGGGCGAGGCGGATAGCGTTTCGATGCTCGTGTTGCCGCTGAACCACCCTTCGCTGAACGAGGCGTATTGCTCCACATCCCGATTGCGATAGCCCACGTCGAGCCGGAAGGCGTCATCGGTCAGGAAGAACAATTCAAGTCCGGCTTTGCCGTAGTAATCTTCCGTGTCGGCAAAATCGTTGGGATGCAGACTCTCTTCCCGCTCGGTGCCGGTGGCAAAGTCGCTTTGCAGGATGGCCCCGGGCAGGCGGGCGTCGTCCTGCTGGTAGCCGCCGCTGAAATTGAGGCTGACGATGTCGCTGGGATCGAGCTTGACCGTGCCGCCGGCGCTCTTGGCCCGGGTGGCGCTGTTGTCGCGGTAGCCGTCGGACTCCTGATAGGTGGCGGTGAGATTGAAGGCGGTCATGCCGGCGGCGCCGCCGACGCCCGCCGAGGAGCTGAAGGTGTCATAGCTGCCGTAGGCCGCGGTGACGTCGCCTCCCAGGCCCTGGCCCTCCTTGGTGATGATGTTGACCGCACCGCCGGTGGCGTTGTCGCCGTAAAGCACGGCGCCCCGGGTGCCGGTCAACACTTCGATGCGCTCGATGCGCTCCAAGGGAATCAAGGTCCAGTCGGTGCCGCTCAAGTCGGCCTGGTTGATGCGCCGGCCATCCACCATGACCAGCAAGTTGGTCGGCGCGCTTTCGCCGAAACCCCTCAGGTCCACCGTGTAGCTGCGTTGGTTGCCGGTGATGTCACTGACGTGCAGGCCCGATTCGGCCAGCAGCTCGGGGACGTTTTTGGCGTTGCTGCGCTGGATCTGCCCGGCATCGACCACCGTGATGCTGGCCGGCACCTTGGCCACGGCCTCTTTTTCCCGGCTGGCGGTCACCACCACTTCCCCCATGACCGGCGAGGCCTCTTGACCGGCCGCCTCCTCGGCCCAGGCGGGTAAACTCCACGTGCCGGTCAGCAAAATAATCCCCATGATCCAACCCAATCCCGTGCGCTGCATGCTCTTCCTCCCTGTATCGACGATGTCCGCCGGGTCCGGGCAAAAAAAATCCCGGACCGAAATAATCGATCCGGGATGTCCCTTTTTATCCGCCGATCTTATTGGGCCAGCTCATGCGATCAATGGTGGTCCACGCCATTGAACTTGGCCTTGATTGTTCCGGCAGGTCTTCTGACTTCCCCGCCCCACACGCGGCCTTCCCGTCCATGGACAGTGGCTCACGGGGCGCATGAGGTTCCCGACACATTGGTGTCGGGCGGGGTCACAGCGGCGGGCCCGTCCCCGAGTTTCACGGGGTTCCCTTTTCAGCTCCATGCGGAGCGCCTGAACAAAATATGCCTTGGCCCTACCGCATTTGCCGAAAGGTTGTCAAGACGATCTTGAAATCAGATAACGCCCGGGCACCAGATGCACCCGGGGATACTCCCCCAGAGGGCTTTTGTCCACCAGCAGGGTGCAGCCGTAGACCCGTTCCAGCAGGTTGAAATCGAGAACTTCCCGGGGAGGGCCCAGACCGGCGCTCCGGCCCTGGTCCAGCAGCAAAAGCCGGTCGGCGTACATGGCCGCCAGGTTCAGATCGTGGGAGACCATGACGATGGTGATGGCCTGTTCGCGTTTGAGGCGCTCCATCAGATCCATGACCGCCACCTGGTGGGCCAGATCCAGGGCCGCGGTGGGTTCGTCCAGCAGCAGGATCTTGGGCTGCTGGCAGATGGCCCGGGCGATGAAGACCCGCTGCTGCTCGCCGCCGCTGAGCTGGTCCAGGCGCCGGCCGGCCAACTGGGCCACGTCGGCCAGGCGCATGGCTTCCCGGGCCAGCTCCAGGTCGGTGGCGCCCTCCAGGCCCAGCAGCCCCAGGTGCGGCGCCCGGCCCATGAGCACCACCTGCTGGACGGTGAAGGCAAAGGTGGCCGGCACGCTCTGGGGCACGTAGGCGATGGTCCGGGCCAACTGCCGGGCCGAGTAGGCCTCGATGGCCCGGTCCAGTACCGCGATGCCGCCGGCCTGGGGCCGCAGCAGGCCCACCATCAGCTTGAGCAGCGTGGTCTTGCCCGAGCCGTTGGGGCCGATGATGGCGAAAAAGCAGCCGGCCGGCACCGCGAAGCTCAACTCCGCCAGCACCGCGCGGCCGTCGAAGGCGTGGCCCAGATTTTCTACGGCAATGGCGCTGGTCATGCCTCGGCTTCTCCCTTAATTTTCTTTGCGCAGCAGGTAGACAAACAGCGGCGCGCCCACCAAGGCCGAGATCACCCCCACGGGCATCTCGCCCTGGCTGGGCAGGGTGCGCGCCAGCACATCGCACACCACCATGAAGGCTGCGCCGCCCAGGATGCAGGCCGGCGCCAGCACGCGGTGGTCGGGGCCCAGGGCCAGGCGCAGCATGTGGGGCATCACCAGGCCCACGAAACCCACCAGGCCGCAGTAGCTCACCGTGGCGCTGACCATCAGCGAAGTGACCACCAGCAGCAGGGCCGTGGTGCGCTGGACGTTGACCCCCATGCCGTGGGCCATGTCGCTGCCCAGGGCCATCAGGTTCAGGCTGTGGGAATACAAGAAGACGAGGGCGAAGCAGGGCAGCACCGTGGCGGCCAGGGCCGCCACCTTGTCGCCGGTGGCCGCGGCCAGGTCGCCCATGAGCCAGAAGATGATGTTGTGCAACCGGCTGTCCTGGGCCAGGGAGACCAGGAACATGATCACCGCCGCGCAGAAGGCGTTGACCATGACCCCCGAGAGCAGCAGGGTGTTGGAGCGCGAGAACGAGCGGCCCGCGGCCATCAGAAAGAGCACGCCCAGGGTGGCCAGGCTGCCGGCAAAGGCCGTGAGCCACACGCCGGGAAAGCGCGCCAGGCCCAGCAGGATGCCCACGATGGCGCCGATGGCCGAGCCGCCCGAGACGCCCAGGATATAGGGTTCGGCCAACGGGTTGCGCAGCAGGGCCTGGAACACCATGCCGCCCAGGCTCAAGGTGGCCCCCAGCAAGGCGGCCAGCAGGACCCGCGGCAACCGCAGGCGCCAGACAATATCATGCAGCAGCCGGTACTCGTCGCCGCCCTTCACGCTGCGCAGCACATCCCCCAGCCCCACGCCCGTGGAACCGGCCGCCAGGCCCAGGTAGGCGGCGGCCAGCAGGAGCGCCGACAAGATCAAGGCCACGGCCAGCAGGCGCCGGGTGAGATGGGGGGCCGCGGCGCTCATGGCCGCTCCTTGAACAGTTCGGGGTGCACAAAGGCGGCCAGGACCTCCAGGGCGTCCACCAGCCGGGGCGAGGGACGCTCGAAAAGATCGTTGGGCGCGATGAAGACCGCCTGGCGTTTCACGGCCGGAATGGCCGGCCACTGCATCCATTCGGCCTTGACCTGCTCGAATTGGGCGGCCCGTTCCATGGCGGAGATGACGATCACTTCGGGCGCCAGGGCGATCACCTGCTCCCGGGAAAAGCGCGGGTAAGGACTGGGGCCGGCCGCCACATTGACACCGCCCGCCAGCTCGATGAGGGTGTGGATGAAGGTGTTGCTGCCCACCGATACGATGGGCGAGACCCCGATCTGGAAAAAGAGGGTCGGCCGGCGGGTGGTTTGGGCCACCCGCGCCTGGACCTTTTCGATGCGCCGGCGCATGTCGCTCACGACGTTTTCGGCCCGGGGCTCGGCCCCCAGCAGCCCGCCCACGGCCCGCACGCTCTGCATCACCGTTTCCAGATCCAGGGGATTGATGGCGAAGACCGCCAGGCCTAACGATTCGAGCTGCTCCACGGCGGCAATGGGATTGCCATCCTTGACGGCGATGCACAGGTCAGGCCGCAGGGCCACGATGCGTTCCACGTCCAGTTGGATATAGGAACCCACCAGGGGCAGCCGCTCGGCGGCCGGCGGATAGTTGCTGTAGCGGGTGACCCCCACCAGGCGCGCCTCTTGGCCCAGGGCATAGACGATCTCGGTCACCGAGGGCGCCAGGGCCACCACCCGCCGGGGATCGGCCGGAACCTGCACCGTGCGGCCGGTGGGATCGACCACCTTGCGTTGCTCGGCGGCGGCCGATGCCGCGGCGGCCGTTTGCAGGCCGAAAAGCAGCGCCGCGGCCAGAACGAGCCGTATGACCCGCGATCGCCGCTTCATGCGAATTGCTTCTTGAAGCTTTCCAGCTCGCCGCGCAGTTGCTGGACCTCTTCGCGCAAGGCCTGAACCTGGGCTTCGAGGGTCTCCAGGCGCTCGGCGGCGGGTTGGGCTGCCGATGGCTGGACCGGCGAATCGGCCGCAAGCTTGGCTTCCGCGCCGGCCTGGGACGGCCCGCACAGCAGTTGGGCGTAGCGCGACTCCTTGTGGCCCGGCAGACGCGCCAGGCGCAGGGCCAGATTCCAGGATTCCAGGTTGGCCAGGGTCGCCAGCACCTCATCGACGCTTTCGAAATGTGCCAGGCGCGTGGCCCGGCTGCGCAGCTCGCCGGGGGTCTGGGGCCCGCGCAACAGCAATTCGCACAGCACCGCCGCCTCCCGGGGCACCAGGTTGCGGCCGCCGGTGAACAGCTCCTCGTATTTGGGCACCCTGCCGACCAGGCTTTTGTTGACCATTTTCTTCTGGATCAAGCCCTCGGCGATCTCCTCCACGCCGGTTTCGTCCCAGGTCACCACCGGATCGCGGTTGCTCTTCTGGTTGCAGGCGTTGGTCAGCGCGTTCAAGGAAAGCGGGTAGTATTCGGGCGTGGCCAACTGCTTTTCCATCAAGCAGCCCAGCACCCGGGCCTCGCGTTCATCGATCTGGATATCCATAGGAATGCCTCAACGCACCAGCAACAAGGTGTAGCCGGAGCTCAACTTGCCCTGGACGTAGATGGTTTGGTCGATCTGCATCCGCTTGCCTTCGACTTGCAGGCTGAAGAAATACTCCCGGCGGGCCGAGCCGCCGGTGCTGCCGGTGGCCACCACGCGGCGGTAGAAAAAGGAGAGCCCGCGCTCGGAGATGTTCTGGATCTCCACGTCGCCGGCGCCGGTGTCGTGGTCGATGCGCAGCCGGCGGTTGTTGAGATAGAGGTACAGATCCTTATCGGCGCGCGTCCGGTCGGCCTCATTGAACAGTTCGCCGTCCATCACCAGGTTGCCGTAGTAATCCACCTCCACCTTGGCGCCGGCGGCCAGCTTCTCGACGATGCGATCGGCCGGGTCCGCCGTGCTGCGGCAGAAGAAGGTATCGGCGCGGCCCTGCCAGTTGCCGGCCAGGGATTTGAACAGACGCACCAGCCCCTCGTGTTCGGCCGCGGTCAGGTCTCGGGGTTCGATGGCGGCAAAGGGGTCCTTGCCCGCCTGGATGGAGGGCGACAGGCTGAGGCACTCCTGGCCCCAGCCGGGCGCGGCCGCGGCCAGCCAAGCCAGACATACGAGCCAGGGTATCGAGCGTTGGAAGAAAGCGTTCATCGCAATACCTCCCCGTGTTCATGGGACCGGATCATGCACCGGTTCCGGCCTCCGACGCCCCTTATAACCAAGATCCCCGCAGCCTTGTCAACAATGCTGAAAAATCGACTTGCCGGATCACCTTCTGCATAAGATTCTCTCTTCCCGTGGAATTGATTGCCCGGGTGGGGAGCGTTTCCACGCGAGTGCGTGGGAACGAGAGAAACGACGAACGAGCAACGGCGTGACTTACCCACGCTTTGCGGTTCTATTTTTTGACCTTTTTAGGCGAATTGGCGCGACTTTTTCCGCGTTTTATCTGCTGTTTAAGCGCATCGATGCCAATGGTCGGGGAATCTTTTTCGGTTTCCTTGGCTTTTCTAAGGCAGCGAAGATCTTCATAATCCAAGAGCTCTTCTTGAACTCTTAAAAATTCGGAATAGGGCAGGACAACGAATTCTTTCTTGCCTTCCTTCTTTATGATTTGAGCATTTTGAATCACCATTTTCAGAGCCTCCATTTATCGGTACGCTTCCCGCCGATGCCGGATTCGATACACAACGATTGCATCGCCCTCAATTTCGAATAAGACCCTGTATTCTCCAACGCGCAAACGGAACTCCGGCGTTGAGTTGGTAAGGCGCTTTACATCCCCGCTTAAGTCATTGCTCATTATCTCTATCTTCGCGAGGATGCGATCCTGAAGTCTATCCGAAATCGCCTTGATGTCCTTAACCGCTTTAGGTTTGAACTGGATATCGTATTTCATCGTTCCCCGTGCATGCTAACAAGAAGACCCGACGAATGCTTGTGAAGATTATTTGCACTCATAAGGATTAAAATCAATCAATTATTGTATCCTTGCCCCTCTCGGTCGAACGAGGTATAGGGCATGGACGCGATTGGGTTACAAGGAGACCCCATGACTATTTCCGCCGTAATCTTCGATCTGGACGGCACGCTGCTCGACACCCTGGAGGACTTGGGCAGTTCCGTCAACCGGGTGCTGGCCGGCCAGGGTTTTGCCACCCACCCCCTGGAAGCGTTCCGCTGGTTCGTGGGCGACGGCTCGCGCATGCTCATGACCCGCGCCCTGCCCGAAGATCAGCGTTCACCCGAAACGATCGAGCGCAGCCTGGCAGCCTTGCTGGCCGATTACAATCGGAACTGGCACCGCCAGACACGGCCCTACGACGGCATCGAGGCCCTGCTGGCGGCGTTGACGCGTCAGGGCAAGGCCCTGTCGGTGGTCACCAACAAGCCCCACCGGTTCACCGGAGAGATGGTGGCCCACTACTTCCCGAACATCGCCTTTCGCGCGGTGCTGGGCCAGCAGGACGGCATCGCCAAGAAGCCCGATCCGGTCCAGGCCCTGGCCGCGGCGCAGGCCATGGGCGTTGCGCCCGGGGCCTGCATCTTTCTGGGCGACAGCGGCGTGGACATGCAGACCGCCGGGCGGGCCGGCATGCTGGGGGTGGGTGCGGCCTGGGGTTTCCGGCCGGTGGACGAGCTTAAGGCGGCCGGTGCCCGGCACATCATCCACCATCCGCTGGAACTGCTGCCGTTTGTGGCCGATTGAGCCGCCGCCGCTGACAGACGATCCCATCGAGCCTATATTGTCCGCCAGACAAGCCAAAGGAGGCCCACATGGGAGATATCATTCATCGATCCGAAATCGTCATAACCCGGGAGAAGGGTCCCACGCGCAAGGCGCTCATCAAAGGCTTCGGCGAGCCGGTCTACTATGGCGTGCATGGCGGCATCAAGGGGTTCTACAAGGTCGAGCCTGAAAAGGAGCATGCGGCCACCCTGGACCACCTGGTGGGCGCCGTGGGCGGCTGAATGATGGGCACTTTCGCCACGTTGCTGGCGATGAGCAAAGTCCCGACCCCCGAAGAGCGTAATCGCGCCGATGTGGCCGGTGATATCGAAAACGTCGACGGCGTGCTCAAGATCACCCGCATCCACGTGCACTACCGCCTGAAGCTCAAACCGGAACAGCGAGCGGCGACCGAAGCGGCCTTTGCCGCCTATCTGCCCCACTGCCCGGCGGCCCAGAGCGTGGCGGCCGCCATAAAGCTGGAACATCGCCTGGAGATGCAGGATTTATAGAATCCCGGCATGGTGTTGGTGTCCATCCAGAAATGGCCGCTAACTCATGCCCATATCGGCTTCCAATTTGCGGACCTGGGCTTCCAGCTCTTTTTTTTCGGAAGGATTGAGGGCCGGGTCGGCCAGACGGCGGCGCAGACTGAGCAACACCATTTCCTGGCGATATTCGGTGCAGGTGTAAGCTTTCATAGGTTTATCGTTTAATGCCCCTTGGGCGCAAACAGCAATGTCTTGAGCACGTCTTCCTTGCCGATGATGCCCACCAG
>JAKAFO010000007.1 GCA_021819735.1 Deltaproteobacteria bacterium | reverse complement strand
TATTCAGTAAGCCACGCCGTCCGATTATTTGCTCAACCCATGCTCATCGTAATTGCCACTTGCATGCCGGAGTCACCAACATACAGCCTCTATGAGACCCTCTTTTCGGGTTCAGCGAGAATTGCTGGATTTGCGCCCTTTCCCTTGACTTTTGGGCCGTGATTCATTAGTCATGCAGGGATATAGGCAATAGTTACTAAACATATCTAATAGTTAGAGCCGCACCGGGACACAGAGGGACATATGGCCAAAAAGAAGGGCAAATCGGTCAGCTTCGATGCCATGGTCAAATTCTTCATGCACAGCTACCATATCCCCACCAAACGGGACATCGAGGGAATCAACGCCCGGCTGGAGCGCATCGAACGTTTGCTCCTCACCCATACCCCTGCCGCCCGCCGCGCCGCCGCCGCCAAGGACCCGGACAAGCAGAGCGCCGAAACCGCCTCCGGCGCGGTACTGGCCATTATCCGCCGTAACCCGGAGGGCGTGGGTTTTTCCGAAATTCAGGTGCAAACCGGATTCGACGAGAAAAAACTGCGAAACATTTTGTTCCGGTTGCACAAATTGGATAAGATCAAACGCAAGAGCCGCGGGGTTTACCTGCACGCCTGATGCGTCGCGACCATGCCCCGCCACCCCAACCGAAAGAAGAGCGAAGCGCCATGACCCTTCCCAGCGATCCCAACAATCCAGGCCTCAAGATCGGGGACACCCTCAGCGGCTATCGGATTGACCGTATCACCCATCTGCCCGAACTGGACGCCGTGTGCTACCGGCTGGCGCATATCGCCACCGGCGCCCGCCATGTGCATATCAGCATCAAAGACCAAGAGAACACCTTCGGGGTGGCATTCAAGACCGTGCCCACCGACTCCACGGGCGTGGCCCACATTCTGGAGCACACGGTGTTGTGCGGGTCGCGGCTCTTTCCGGTGCGCGATCCGTTCTTCTCCATGCTCAAGCGCAGTCTGAGCACCTTCATGAACGCTTTTACGGCTTCCGACTGGACCATGTACCCCTTCTCCACCCAGAACCGTAAAGACTTCTACAATCTGATGGATGTCTATCTGGACGCGGCCTTCTTCCCCAACCTGGACGAGCTGAGCTTCAAGCAGGAGGGGCATCGCCTGGAGATCGAACCCGATGCCTCGGCCGCGGAAAAGCGCATGCTGGTACACAAGGGGGTGGTCTACAACGAAATGAAGGGGGCCATGTCCTCGCCGGACCAGGTCATGGGCCGCTCGATGCTCAACGCCCTCTATCCGGACACCACCTACAGCAACAACTCGGGCGGCGATCCGGCCGCGATCCCCCAACTGACCTACGCCCAGCTCAAGGCGTTTCACCAGCACCACTACCATCCGAGCAACGCCTACTTCTACACCTACGGGCATCTGCCGCTCCAAGACCATCTGGACTTCATCGCCGGCAAGATCATGGGCCACTTCCAACGCATCGATCCGGCCACCGATGTGCCGACCCAGCCCCGCTGGAATGCGCCGCGCACGGCACGCTACACCTATCCCCTGGCGGCCGGGGAAGATCCGGGCCGCAAGTGCCAGGTGGCCCTGGGTTGGCTGGCCTGCGACATCTTCGACACTTTCGAGGTGCTGACGCTGACGGTGATCGAGCAGATCCTGCTGGGCAACGCCGCCTCGCCCCTGCGCAAGGCCCTGATGGATTCGGGCCTGGGCAGCACCCTGAGCGACGGCAGCGGCTACGATGCCGATAACCGCGACACGGCCTTTTCCTGCGGCTTGAAAGACACGGCCGAGAGTTCGGCCGAGGCCGTGGAGCAGATCGTCTTCGACACGCTCAACCGGCTCGTGAGCGAAGGGCTCGACCCGGAAACGATCGCTTCGGCCATTCACCAGATCGAGTTCCACCGTAAGGAGATCTCCAACACGCCCTATCCCTACGGCATCAAATTGCTGCTGATGACCATCGGCAGTTGGCTGCACGGCGGCGACCCGGAGCGCATTCTGCAACTCGATGCCGATTTCCAGCGTCTGCACCGGGAGATCGCGGCCGGGCCTTTCCTGGAAGGCCGCATCCGGCGCTACCTGATCGACAACCCCCACCGGGTGAGATTGCTCCTGGCGCCGGACCCGGCCAAGGCCCAGGCCGAAGAACAGCAGGTCCGGCAGCAACTGGACGATCTGTGGCAAACCTTGAGCGTCGGCCAGCGCCGCCAGATCGAACTGGACGCCCAGAAACTCAAGGAACGCCAGGAGCATGCCGAAGACGCCTCCTGCCTGCCGACCCTGGCCCTGACCGATATTCCGCCCCAGGTGCAGATTTACGCGCCCAGCGATGTGCTTGCCGATCCGCCCCTGTGGCGCTACGCGCTGCCCACCTCGGGCATCTACTACCTGAACGGGGCGGCCGGCGCGGCCGCGGTTCCAACGGAGCTGCTGCCCTGGGTGCCGTTCTTCTGCTACACCTTCACCAAGATGGGCACGCGCCAGAACGATTATGTGCGCCTGGCCCGGCGCATCGATGCGGCCACCGGCGGCCTGGGTCTCAGCGCCCAGGCGCGGGTGCTCTACGATCAGAGCCAGGGCTGCCTGCCGCTGATCCAGCTCTCGGCCAAGTGCCTGAACCGCAACGTCGATCCCATGTACGGCATCGTCGAGGAGTTGATCGCCGAGTTCGACAACAGCGATCTGGCCCGCTTGAAACAGCTACTGGGCGAATACCGTTCCGGGCTGGAGGCCATGATCGTCCAGAACGGCCACCGGCTGGCGATCTCCCTCTCGTCGCGGACCTTCGGACCGACCAACTGGCTGGCCGAATTGTGGAGCGGCATCCATCAGGTGCGCACGGTACGCGACCTGGACGCCAAGCTGGACGATGCCCGGCTGGCCGAGCTGGCCGGTTATTTGAAAAGCATTGCCCAGGCGATCTTCACGCCGGACAACTTCATCATGGCCGCCATCGGCGAAAGCGAGGCGGTGGATGCGGCCCGCAGCCGCACCCGCCAGAGCCCGGTGTTGACCGCTTTCAAACGCGACCGGCCGCATACGGCTTTCCCGCTGCTGGAGATGCAGACCCAGGAGGCCTTGCCCTATGAAGGCTGGAGCACCTCCACGGCCGTGGCCTTTGTGGCCCAGACGACCCCCACGGTCTTTCTCGGGCACCCCGACGCGCCGTCCCTGGCGGTATTGGGCAAGATGCTGCGCTCGCTCTACCTGCACCGCGAGATCCGCGAAAAGGGCGGGGCCTATGGCGGCTTTGCGCTCTACAACCCCGAAAACGGGCTCTTCAGCCTGGCCTCCTACCGCGATCCGCACATCGTCCAGACCCTGAAGGTCTACGCCGGCGCCGCCGACTTCATCCGCACAGCGCCCATCACCGACGAAGATATCAAGGAGGCCGTCTTGCAGGTCTGCTCGGAGATCGATAAACCGGACCCGCCCGGACCGGCGGCCCGCAAGGCCTTCTTCCGCATGATCGTGGGCCTGGACGACGAATCCCGCCAAGCCTTCAAAGCCCAGTTGCTGCAAGTCAGCCGCGAGCGGGTGTTGGGGGTGTGCGAGACCTACCTGGGTGCCGGCCATCCATGGGGCGTGGCGGCGATCGCCGGTCAGGAGCATCTGACCGCGGCCAACGACCAACTGAAGGATCGGCCCCTGACGCTGCAAACCATTTGAGCGAAGGCAACGCGCTTGCAGCCCCTCTTCGGCCTTCATCGGCCGATATCGAGCAGCCGTGAAGAGCAGGATTTGAATTGACTATGTCTGAAATCGAGAAAGCCGCCCCAAAGCCAAGCCCCATCGCCCTCATTGGCCAGCGCGCCATTGAGGCCGTCCAGGCCATGGGACGCGCAGGCCTTTTTTTTCTCCAGGGCCTGCGCCACATCTTCTCCTGGCCCTGGCAGATCGACAAGATTTTCGACCAGCTCTATTTCATCGGTTTCAAATCGCTGTTCGTCATCAGCCTGACCGGCGCTTTCACCGGCATGGTGCTCGGCTTGCAGGGCTATTATACCCTCGTCAAATTCGGCTCCGAGGGCATGCTGGGCGCGGCCGTGGCCTTGTCATTGATTCGCGAGATGGGGCCGGTGCTCACGGCCGTCATGGTGATCGCCCGCGCCGGCTCGGCCATGGCGGCGGAGATCGGCATCATGCGGATCTCCGAACAGATCGATGCCCTGGAAACCATGGATATCCAGCCGATCCGCTTTCTGTTCAGCCCACGCATGGCCGCTGCGCTCATCAGCTTTCCGCTGCTGACGGCGTTGTTCGATGTCATCGGCATCGTGGGCGGCTATGTGACCGGTTCGCTGCTCCTGGGCCTGCATTCCGGCACCTATTTCGCCCGGGTGGAATCGAGCGTGGAGATGAGCGATATCACCGGCGGGTTTATCAAGGCGCTGTGCTTTGCGGCCCTGGCGACCACCATTTGCTGCTATCAGGGATACTACACCCACTTTCGCAGGGAGGCCTTCGGGGCCAAGGGCGTGAGCCTTTCCACCACCTCGGCGGTGGTGCTCTCGTGCGTGGTCATCCTGGTTGCGGACTATATTCTGACCTCCTTTTTACTGTAACGATATCTCCTATGACGACACCGCTGATCGAATTCAAAGGGGTTCACAAGGCCTTCGGCACCAATCAGGTGCTCAAGGGGGTTGACCTGACCATTCTTCGAGGCCAGATCACCACCATCATCGGCAAAAGCGGCATCGGCAAAAGCGTGCTGCTCAAGCATATCATCGGGCTGCTCGATCCCGACCGGGGCCGGATTCTATTCAACGGCCGTGCCCTGGATGAGATGGCGCCTGCCGAACACAAGGCGATCAAATCCAAGTGCAGCTATATGTTCCAGGGCACGGCGCTGTTCGATTCCATGAATGTGTATGAAAACATCGCGCTGCCGCTCAAGGAGAAGAGAGGATTCAAGTCGGCGGCCATCCGCCCCAAAGTGCTGGATAAGATGGCGCAACTGGATATCGCGGAGCTCGCGTCCGTTTATCCTTCGCAACTCTCCGGCGGCATGAAAAAGCGGGTGGCCATGGCGCGGGCGCTGGTCACGGAGCCTGAAATCATTTTGTTCGATGAACCGACCACCGGCCTCGACCCCATACGCAAGAAAGCCGCCCACCAGATGATTTCGGACTACCAGACGCGCTTTGGCTTTACGGGCGTCATGGTCAGCCATGAGATACCGGATGTTTTTTTCATCTCCCAGCGCATCGCCATGCTCGACGAGGGCCTGATTATCTTCCAGGGCAGTTGCCGGGAGATTCAGCTCAGCAGCAATCCAGCCATCCGGGCCTTCATCAACGGCGAAGCAAAAATGGAAAAGGGTTGTTTGGAATAACGTGGACGATCGACGTCCAGAGGTATAATGGAGGATTCGCATGCAAAGGAAAGGCATTGAGACCGCGGTTGGGATTTTCGTATTGATCGGAGTCCTTTGTGTGGCCTATCTGGCGATTCGCCTGGGACGCATGGAAATGTTCGGTGGCGATTACTACACGCTCAGCGCCTATTTTACTACGGTCACCGGACTCAAAACCGGTGCCCCGGTCGAATTGGCGGGCGTGGAGGTGGGCCGGGTGGACAGCATCGGGTTGGACATGAAAACCCAGATGGCCGTAGTCCAGTTGAAGATCCAAAATGGACTCGAAATCAAGGATGACGCAATTGCATCGATCAAGACCTCCGGGTTGATCGGCGACAAATTCATCCGCTTGACGGTCGGCGGATCGCCCCAGACGCTCAAACCGGGCGACACCATCATCGATACCGAAGCGCCCCTGGACATCGAAGAACTGATCGGCAAATTTGTCTTCGGCAAAGTTTAAAGGCCACCGCGTTGGAACCCAATGAACTGCCCGCCCCCGATAACGACGATCGCGCCCATAATTTCAATGCGCTCCTGACCCTTGCCCGCAAGGCCGTGATCCGCGCCGCGGTTGTGATCTCCGTGCTGGCCGTGGGCGGGTATTATTGTGCCGAAACGGTTCTCGCCTATCTGCAGCGCCTCTCGGGGGCCAAACTGGTGGCCTATGGCCTGCCGGACAGTTTCCTCGCTTTTCTGATGATCGCCCTGGCCCTGGGGTTGATGGGGGCCATGCCCTACACCCTCTATGCCCTGCTTTCGGTAGTGCATAGGTATCGGCCGGGCTTCACCCGCCAAAGCCTGTGGGGCTTCTGGTCCGCGGCCGTGATCTTGTTTGCCCTGGGCATGTTCTTCTGCCTTTCGATCACCCTGCCCTACGGCATCCGTTTTTTGCTCAGCTACGAAACCACCGATATTGTTGCCCTGATTTCGGTCAAAAAGTTCGTGTCGTTCTGCTTCTGGGTGGTCTTCGGCTTCGGTCTGATTTTCGAACTGCCCCTGGTGATGATGCTGCTGGCCCGCGTCGGCCTGGTGAATCCCCATAAAATGGCCGGCTACCGGCGCTATGCCCTAGTCGGCATCTTGATCGTGGCGGCCATCGTGACCCCCACGCCCGACATCCTCAACCTGATGCTGATGGCCGTGCCGCTCTACCTGCTGTTCGAAATCGGGTTGATCGGAATGCGCTTTTGGAATAAGTGAATTCGACTCTGCCATCCAACACTTCATCATAAAGGAGCCATCAAATGACCCCTGGAATGGAGAAAATCGTCGTCCTGGCCGTATTCGTCCTCTGTTACGCCCTGGCCCTGAGCCGCAAGGTCAAGATCGCCTATGCCTCCCTGGGCGCCGCCGCCGTCTTGATCGTCAGCGGCATCCTGCCGCCCGCCGATGCCCTGTTCAAGGCCGTCAAATGGGATGTGCTCGGCATCTACTGGGGCTTCATGATGGTCTCGTTCGTCTTCATGCAGAGCCACATGCCCGACCTGATCGCCAACCGCATCCTGGCCCGGGTCAAAACCGAGAAATATATCATCTTCTACTTGTGCATTTTAACGGCCTTCCTTTCGGCCTTCATGGAGAACGTGGGGGTGGTGCTGATGATGGCGCCCGTGGCCATCTCGGTGAGCCGCAAGATGGAAAGCGATCTGTTCAACTACCTGATCCCCATCGCCATCAGTTCCAACGTGGTGACCACCCTGACCATGGTGGCCGATCCGCCCTCGATCATCCTGGCCATGGAGACCGGCATGAAGCCCTTGGACTTTTACTGGTTTCACGGCAAGCTCGGGCTGGGCACCATCACCTTGTTCGGGGTTTTCGTTGCCATGGCAGTGATGCTCTTCCAGTTGCGCGGCATGAAAAAACCGGTGAGCGTGGCCCGCGAAGCCATCGCCACCACCAAAGGCGCCTCCATCCTGTTCGTGCTGGGCGTGGCCTCCCTGGCCATCGGTCCGGAGTTCGGCGTGCGGCCGGGCATCGTGGGTTTTACCGTCGGCGTCATCGCCCTGGTCATGGGGCGCAACTATCTCAAAGAGATGCTGGTGGAGTTCGACTGGAACTCCTTTTTCTTCATCATGGGCGTCTTCATGGTGATCTACACCCTCAACGCCTCGGGTCTGCTCAAGGACTTCGCCGACCTGGTGGTGCATGTGGGCATCGACAATCCGGCGGCCATGCTGGCCTTCCTGGTGTGGATCTCGGTGGCCCTCTCCTCGTTCATGGACAACGTGCCCTACACCATTCTCATGATTCCCGTGTGCCAGAACCTGGCGGCGGTTTTCGGCATCGAGGCCTGGTCGTTGCTCTACGGCATGCTGGTCGGCACGGGCATCGGCGGCAACATCACGCCCGTGGGCGCCACGGCCAATGTGTTTGCCTGCGGCATTCTGGAAAAGCAGGGGGGCAAGGTCGAACTGGTCCGCTACCTGAAATTCAGCATCCCCTTTTCGGTGGCCGCCGTGTTGGCCTGCCACATCCTGATTCATATCATCTGGCTGTAGTCATTCGCCGGCGATAAAAAAGCCCCGGGGGTTCGCATGCGCGGACCTCCGGGGCTTTATGCTTTGGAATGCTGCTCTATATCAGGGCACGAGCCCCATGCCCTGGAGCACCGAGAGCATGATGGCGGCGGCCATGACCGAGCCGACCTGGCCGCCCGTGTTGGCGCCGATGGCATGCATCAGCAGAAAGTTGAACTTGTTGTACTTGAGGCCCTCGCGCTGGGCCACGCGGGCGGCCATGGGATAGGCCGAAATGCCGGCGGCGCCGATCAGGGGATTGATCTTGCCGCCTGTGACCAGATTCATGAGCTTGCCGAAGAGCACGCCGCACACGGTGTCCAGGCAGATGGCCAGGAAGCCGAAAGCCAGGATCAGCAGGGTTTCGCCTTTGAGGAAAAGCCGGCCGTCCATGGTGGCGCCGATGGAGATGCCCAGCAGCAAGGTGACCACGTTGGCGATCTCATTCTCCGAGGCCTTGGCGAGTCGCCCCACCACCCCGCTCTCGCGCATGAGGTTGCCCAGCATGATGGTGGCCAAGAGCGGAAGCCCCTTGGGCGCGATCAACCCGCCGATCACCGTGATCACGATGGGGAAAGCGATGCGTGCTTCCTTCGACACCGGTTTGGTGTCCCCGGTGTCCATCACAATGGTGCGTTCCTTTTCGGTGGTCAGCAGCCGCATGATGGGCGGTTGGATCACCGGTACCAGGGACATGTACGAATAGGCCGCCACGGATACCGCGCCCAGCAGATGGGGAGCGAACTTGGAGGTCACATAGATGGCGGTGGGGCCGTCACATGCTCCGATGACGCCGATGGCCACGGAATCCAGCTTGGAAAATCCGAATAGAAGGGCAAGGCCCAGGGTCAAAAACATGCCGAACTGGCCGGCGGCGCCCAACAAGAAGATTTTGGGGTTTTCCAGCAAGGGACCGAAATCGGTCATGGCGCCGATACCGATGAAGATCAGCAGGGGAAAAAGTTCGTTGGCCACGCCCATATTATAAATGGTGCGTAAAAATCCCTCTTCTTCCATCAGGCCGGCCAGCGGGATGTTGATCAGGATGGCACCGAAGCCGATGGGAACGAGCAGCAGCGGTTCCACATCCTTTTTGATGGCCAGGTAGAGCAAGAGTCCGCCCACGGCGATCATCACCGGGTTGGACCAGTGCAGCTCAACAAGACCGGCGCCCAGACCGCTCAATCCATTGACGATGGCATCGAACATGGTGAAATCTCCCCTTTCGCTACCGCCGGTTATTCGGCGGCCTCATCTTCCCGGTTGGGAAATACTTTTTTCAGAAGCGTCATCAGAACGGCGAACAGGCCCAATACGATCATCGTGCCGCCCATTCCAACCACAATCATAGTTAAGCCGAATTCAAGATTGCCCATTGCGTGACCTCCATTACCGTTAACTGATTGCAGATCCCATGATCCTTCTGCCGGGATTGGCTGGTCATGGGAAAAGGCTGCATTCTGGGAATCGGTCTTCTCCCCGGGCGACTCGCGGTGTGGCCTGCACGCTTGCCGACGTCCAGGCAAAACAAGGAGAGATGTCTGTTTTGCAGCGCACCTATCTACTTTTTATTTTTTTCAGGTGCAACAAAAAAAATCCTGTGCACACGATCAATCCAGAAAAATGCGAAGAGATAATTGAGGCGATTTTAAACGGCCAAGTAGATCACGAGAAGGCAACGAAGTGCTACAATGAATATTTGTGTAATCTTTCGAAGCATTTCCAGGGACAGCCGGATGTGGCCCTATATGACGATCGCATACGGCAGCCGATCATAAGAGACAATACTGGGAATGCGGTTTTGGGCGCGCATCAAGACCATTGACATAAATCATCCGAATTTGGCATAACCGAACAAATCCATTTTCCGCAAGGGACATATACCGCTTTGAAATCGAACTACGCAAAAGAAACGCCTTTAAGCGCGGCGCTCACCGCCCAGGCCAATACCGTCGTGACGCCTTTGGACATTTTTAAGCTGGCCCGCCGGCAGTGGTTGGCCGGCAAACGAATCTGCGTGGGTGAGTTGGCCAAGGAGCTCGGCATCGGCCGGGCCAAGGTGTACCGGTGGGTGGGCAGCAAGGAGCTGTTGCTGGACGAAATCATCTGGTCGGTGGCCAAACCGACCTTCGAGAGAGCCGTCCGGGAGACGCCGGGCACGGGTATCGAGCATATCGTGGGGGTCCACCGCCACTTCATGACGACGATCTTATCGTTTCCGCCGTTACAAGAGTTTGTCAATCATGACCCGCCGTATGCGTTGCGCATTCTTTCCCGGGATGCCGTCAGCGCCCACGAACGCCTGATCACGGCCGTGGCCAAACACATCGCCGAACAGGAAGCGGGGGGTCACATCCAGTTGCCCCGTCCGGCGGAAGTATTGGCCGAGATGATCGTCCGCACCAACGAGTCGATTATATATTGCGATATTATCAGCGGGCAATCGCCGGCCATCGAGCGGGCCTGCCACATCACCCGGCTGCTGCTGTCCGAAGGGAAAGCTTAACCCTAAGTTAGTCGTTCTTCTTTGCTTTGCGTGCCGACCGGCATGCATCCCGCATTCAGGTGGATACGCCCATTTTCGGCAGGATGAAGGCCTGTAATAAATACCATACGGCCAACACGGCGACGATGATGAGTATTTCTTTCATGGCCGTCAATTCTTTCCGCGCAGGGCGGCGGAGTCGATTTCGTATTTCTTGATCTTGTAATGGATGGCCCGGCGGCTGATGCCCAACAGTTTGGCAGCCTCTTTCTGGACACCGCCGGCCTGCTTGAGGGCCCGAACAATGGCGCCGCGCTCGTTGTCTTCCAACGAGAAGGAGTCGGATGCGGTTTCGGCTTCCGCTGTCAATGCCATGTTGGGAAGTCCGGAAAGATGCATGTCTTGCGGGTGCAGTACGTTGCCATGACACATGACGATGCCGGCCTCGATGGCGTTCTTCAGTTCGCGCACGTTGCCGGGCCAGGGGTAAGCGCGCAGGTAATCGATGGTTTCCGGCGGCAATTTGGCCGGCCGCGTCCCGTTCTGGCGCGCATAGGATTGCACGAAGAGCTGGGCCAGGATGGGGATGTCCTCTTTGCGGTCGCGCAGGCGCGGGACCTGCAAGGTCACCACGCGCAGACGGTAGTAGAGATCTTCGCGGAAACGGCCGTTCTTGATCTCTTCCACCAGATCCGAGTTGGTGGCCGCCAGCACGCGGCAATCCACCGCATTCTCTTTCAGGTCGCCGATGCGGCGGATCTTGCGGTCCTCCAGGAAGCGCAGCAGGCGCACCTGCATCTCCATGGAAATGTTGCCGATCTCGTCCAGAAAGAGGGTGCCCTTGTCGGCCGTGTCGATCAGCCCGCGTTTGTCGTTGACGGCATGCGTAAAGGCGCCGCGCACATGGCCGAACAATTCGCTCTCCAGCAATCCGGCCGGGGTGCTGCCGCAATCGACCACCACGAACGGTTGTTTGGCCCTGGCGCTCAAGCGGTGAATCAGGCGGGCGATGCGCTCCTTGCCCACACCGCTTTCCCCCAGGATGAGCACGTTGACGTCGCTCTGGGCGACCTTGCGTACCAGTCCGTATAGCTCTTTCATCTTGGGACTGACGGCATTTTCCATGTCGGCGAGCATTGCATCGCCGTCGTTGCTGACCGCCGCGAAACGCGGGTTGTCTTCGAGTACCTTGCGCAGCTTGAAAACCAGCTCACGCCCATCGAAAGGCTTGGCCAGATAATCCACTGCGCCGGCTCTGACCGCTTTGACCGCATCCGGGATCGAGCCATAGGCCGTGAGAAAAATGATCGGCAAACCGGGATGGAGGCTGCGGGCCTTGGTCAGCACCTCCATGCCGCTCATGCCGGGCATTTTCATGTCCGATATCATCAGATCGATTTTGGCATCCTTGAGAATGCGCAGGGCATCCTGTCCATTTTCGGCCTTATGAATGGTGAAGCCGGACGCCTGCAACCGCGCTTCGAGCACTTGCAATACATTGGGATCGTCGTCCACAATCAAGATCGTACAATTATCTGCGACTGGGTTTGTCATATTCAACCACCCTTAAATCTTATATAGCATGCCCTTGGCGCGCCGGCTCAAAGCCGTTGTCGCGCTGCGCGGTCGTGCCCCATGAAGGGGTATGGCGCATCAATCGGCGGAGGGGATCGCGTTTTTTTTCTTCTGGATCTTCTGATCTATGGATTCGAAGGCCTTGATTTGTTCGTTGAGCCGTTCGATCTCTTTTTCAAGGCTTTTTATCTTTTTATCCCGAGCATCAAGGTTTTGCTCAGCCGCCGACACCTGGCTCTTGACCCGCTGCAGCTCCTGATTGGACCGCACCAAGAGCCATTGAGGGACAAACGGCTCGACCGCATTGGACGCAAGGCCGTCCTTATCCAGCGGGATATGCGAAAAAAGCATTTTTTCGGCCAAAAGGGGCGCCAGCAATGCCGGGTCTTCATATTCCGGCTTTTTCTTGGGGGCGCTCTGCACCCAGGCCTCCCAAAGAGCGATGGCCTGCTGATACTCCTGGGGGGTATTGGCTTGCATCAAACGGGTGCACGCCAAGCCATAGAGTGCCATGCGGGCCATGACCGGATCGGCCGTCTGCTCCCGAAGGGTGGTGAACTTCTGGGCGGATTGATCGTAAGCCTTGGCTTTGTAAGCGTTGACGGCCTCCCCGTATTTTTTGAATTCCGCGGGCGCCAGCCCCGGTTCCATGGTGTTCGGGCCGGTCAATGCGCGCAAATTGCAGCCCATGACGACCAACACGCTCAAACCGATCAGCACCCATGCGGCGCACTGGCGGATTCGTCCGGCTTGGGCATTTTTCTTGGGCATTATCACTCTTAGCAGCGGCATTTGGGTTTCAAGTTAGCATCGTTGAGGGCATTATCTGTCCAGGCGATCATATACCTATTATATACAGGCACAAGCGCTCCACTGATTGTCCGGGCAATGCCGCCGGTGCGGCGAAAGCTCGCCTTTTGTATACCATGTGTCGTTCGCTGCGCAATAGCTAACCCCCGGGGCCGCTTCCGCCATCCTGTCCATCAGCGGGATTTTCTTTGCCCGGATGCTGCGTTGGGCTGGACCGCGGGCAAGGTAAAACTAAAGGTCGTGCCTTTGCCCACCTGACTTTCCACCCAGATGGTGCCGCCGTGGGCCTCGACGATGTTCTTGGTGATGCTCAATCCCAACCCGACGCCGTCCAGGTGCTCCCGGACCGCGGTGCCCCGGTAAAATTTATTGAACAGCTTATCCAGATCCTCTTCGAGGATACCCGGTCCGGTATCCACGATGCTGAAGGTCAGACGGTTGCGCTTGTCGAGCGTCCCCACCCGCACCCAAATCCTGGCCTGGGCGTCGGAAAACTTTACGGCATTGCCGATCAGATTGAGAAAAACCTGCCGCAGGTATTGGGCATCACCGAGCACGTCCGGAGTTTCGGGCATGATCTCCGAGGTGATCTGCACGCGCTTGGCCTCGGCCGTGGGCCTCAAGCTGGCGATGCAGGTGGCCACCAGCGCATAGGTATCCACCGGCTCGTGGTGCAATTTCAAGGCGCCCGGTTCCAAACGCGAAGCCTGCATGAGATGATTGAGCAAGTCGCAGATCCGGCCGATTTCACTCCCGGCGATTTCCAGGAACTTATGTTGCCGCGGGTTGATGGGCCCCATGACCTCTTCCTCGATCATGTTCACCGATTCGCGGATGGAGGTCAACGGCGTGCGGATTTCATGGCTGAGCATGGAGATGAAATCCGAACGCATCTGCTCTTCATGCTTGAGGCGGGCCGCCATCTCGTTAAAGGCCGTGGCCAGCTCCCCCAGCTCGTCTTTGGCATGGATTTTAAGGGGTTCGCTCTGGCGGTCCTTGGAGATCGAACGGATACCGCGCATGAGCTCCTTGAGCGGCCGGATGATCGAGTAGGCCAGAAAGACGACGCCCAGCAACCCCACCAGACTGGAGACGCCCAATCCGATCAGGGCGTTGTGCACGGACTGAATGCCCAAATGGTTGAGCTCGCGGGTGGCGCTTTCCACCTCCGATTGATTTTCGAACCGGGCCTGGGTGATTCTGGAAATCCAATCGTTGATCACCTTTTCGGGTATCCAGATCATCTCCAGCGGCAGGTTTTGTCCATCGACACCCTGTCCGCTGGGGGGAGCCGAGTACTGTTGGTAGGCGTCGTAGACCTCCTGCCAGTTGGCTGAAAGCGACTCGCCCTGGGCGCCCAGGGCCAGCACCTTGGCCAGGCCGGCCTCGAATTCGGTGCGGGCCTCGGCAAAAAAGTTGAGGTAATCTTCCTTTTGGAGCAGATGGTACTTTTTCTCGTTCTCCTCCATGCTGATCAGATTTTCCAGGAGGCGCTTGGAATAGTCGGATATGGCGTAATTGCGGCTGACGATGCGCTCGGAGATGTGCACCACCTCCTGAAAGTTCATGTAGAGCATCAGGATGGTGCCGTAAAAAATGGCCACCACAAACAAGAACCAAATCAATAATTTCCCGGTGATTCCGTATCTGGGGTCCATATCCTCGTTCTTTGCGACGCTAAAAGGCGATCACCCGGAATTAACCCGGCCGATCGACTAATTCAGGCTGAAATTGGCGTTGGATAATCCTGAAACTCGGCCGGAAGGCTACTATAATTGCCGGGACAAATCAACGCGCCGTAAAAGTTCACCGAACAGGAGCGATAAAAAAAGCCGCATGGTTGGATGTAAAAAGCGGCGGGTCCCGGCGCACGATGGGCTGTACCAGGGGGTGTTTCTTAAAAACGCGCTCCACGAAGCGCCGCACCTTGGCCCGATCCCACCCCGATGGATGCTCAAAATCGCGGTAGAGGGCCAGGTCGCCGTCGTAAAAATCCCTCAGCGCCAACCCTGCCGCATCGGGACTGCCCAATGGCAGATTGAAAATGGCCAGGTTCAAAAAGCCGATGGTTGCGGCATGCTCGGCCACGAAAGCCAGGGTGTCCCGGGCCGCGGCTTCGTCCTCGGCCGGCGTGCCGAACAACAGGTAGACGTAAGCGGCAATGCCGGCCCGGCGCAGGTTGGCCAGCACCCGGGCAGCCATCTCCAGGCGCACGCCCTTGTCCAGACGATCCAGCACGGCCTGATTGCCCGATTCCAGGCCGATCTTGAGCATCACGCAGCCGGCTGTGGCCAGACGCATGCAAAAGTCGGCGTCGTCCAGGGGCGGCGCGATGCGCACGAATCCGTACCAGGGCGCGCCCGGCGGTTGGCAGCACAAGGCCTGGAGCAGGCCCGGCGACAGGGCGTTGTCCAGCAGGTGGATCAGCACCGGTCGGGTCTGTTCGGTGAGTTGGCGCAACTGGGCGGCGGCCCGCCGATGGGGCAGCGGCTGAAAGGGCCGTCGTTCGGCCCGTTCGGGGCAAAAGGCGCAGCGCCGCCACCAGCAACCGGCCGAGGCGCTGAAGGGCAGAATGAAGCCGGGGCTCAGGTAGGGCAGCGCGCGCAATTGACTGTAATCCGGGGCACCATCCCCATGGTTGAGGTGTCGGCCCGCGGCCTGGAGCAGGGGCTCTTCGCCCGGCCCGGCCGCCACCTGATCCACCAGATCGGCCAGGCTATCGATGCGCCCGGGCCGCTGCATCCAGGAGGTGATCAAGCCTCCGCCCAGCATGATTTTGAGGCCCGGACGCGCGCGCCTGAGCACGCCGATCAGGGCAAAAGCGCACAACGCCTGGGAGAGATAGTTGATGGAGATGCCCACCACCGAGGGGCACACGGCCGCCAGGCGCGGCAACAACCCTTCCATGTAATAGCTGTAGAACGGATTGCGCTCGGGCTGGTGCGCCGCCGCCCGCAAATCGGCGCTGCGCACAGGGGACCAACGCCCATCGCGATAGTCGGCCAGGCCCGGGCGAACGCCCTCCGGCCCGCATTGCCCCAGCAGCCGTTCTACATCGGCCACGGCCCGGCGGTAGGCATCGGGCCGGACATAAAGTTCGGAAGCGCGCAGGCTTTTGAGATGACGGTCCAGGTGGCGATGGGCCCGTTGGGACCAGGTGTCGGCCGCAGGCTGGACGCGGGCCAGCAGATAGCAAAGCCCCTCCAGGTTGGCATCGACGAGCGTGCAGGCCACCTCATGGTCGCGCAGCGCCCCGGCCAGGCGGGCGATGCCGGCCGGCGGCTCGCTGGGCTTGACCACCGGCGGATGGATCAGAACGATCATCGTTCATCCTTTTCCACCAGTTGGCGGCAATGGGTCTCGCGCACGAAAAAAAGCAGCACCAGGGCCACGGCCATCCAGGCCAGCATCAGACCGAAGCCGGCCTGATAGGCCGCCGTGCCGTAAAGGCGCACGCCATCGGCCGTCTGGCCCTCCCATTTCAGGTCGAGCATCCAGCCCACGGCCGGCTGCAGCACCATGGGACCGACCATCACCCCCATGTTGGTCACGCCCGAGATGGTGCCGGACAGGCGTTCGGGCACCGACTCCTTGGCGATCGAAAAGGTGACGATCATGACGCTGGAGCAGAAGGCGGTGACGATCAGCAGGGCCACCAGGAGCGGAAGGGGAAGCCCGGGGATATAGAAGGCCGCGGTCCAGCCGGTCAGGGTCAGGCCGCAGCCGAGGATATAAAGCGGTTTGCGGCGGCCCAGGCGGTCGGAGAGCCAGCCGAAGAACGGGCTGCCCAGCGCCAGCGAGACCATCATGGCCGAAGTTACCAGGGCGGCCCGGGCGGCCGGCAAACCATGGTGCGTGGAGAGATAGGGCACGCCCCAGAGCCCGGCGAAGGTGAGCATGCTGCCGGTCATGGCACCGGGGATCGCCATCATCAGCACCGTGTTGCGATAACGGTACACTTCCAGGATGCCGGCGGTGATGCTCTTGAAGGACACGCGCGCATTTCCTCCGGAGCGCGGCAGCCAGTCGCCATAGCCTTTTTCATGGGGGAAATCGCGCACCCAGATCCAGATGGCCGCGCCCACCGCCAAGGTGGCCGCCGCCACGATGAGCAGCACGCTGCGCCAGCCGAAGCGGTCCATGAGCAGCCGCAGCGGCGTGCCGGCAAAGACCGCACCGCCGATGCCGCACAGCACGGCCATGCCCGAAACCATGGCGTAAAAACGGGGGGGAAACCATTGGGTGGCCAGCTTGAGCAACGAGACGAAGGCCACGGCCACCGAACCGCCGATGAGCAGCCGTCCGGCCGCGGCCCAGAAGAAGGTGGGCGCCAGGGCGAACAGGATCGTGCCCATGACCGCCACCAGGGCGCCGGCGCCCAGCAGGCGGCGCGGCCCCAAACTATCGGTCAATACGCCGGTGGGCACCTGCATGGCCACATAGCTGTAAAAGTAAAAGGCCGCCAGGCTGCCCAGGGCCCCGGCTCCCAGATGAAACTCCCGCATCAGGGCCTCGGTCATGACCGCCGGCGCCACGCGATGAAACATGGCCATGAGGTAAAAGAGCGCCCCCAGTCCCCAGACGAACCAGGCGGCGGACAGCGGCGGCGGGGAGTTAGGGGAGGAATGCGACATAGGGCCCTTCAGGGTAAATGGTTCTTGTCGAACAAGGGCCGCACTATAGTGGTGGCCTCCGAGGGTGTCAATCGATGGCTTGCAGCCGGCAACTCCCGGCCCGGCAGCGCAGGGCGATTTCGTTGGAGGCGCTCTGATGGTCTCGGCCCAGGTGGAAATTGAGCCAGGAAGAGCTCTGGTTCAACTCCCACATGCGCGGCGGCACGCAGCCGCGAATCAATTCCTGGATGCGGCCGACGCCGCTCAGCCGTTTGTAGGCCCGAAACCAGATGCAGTAGCGCTCCGGATGCACCTCGCAACGGCCGTTGAGGCTGCCGCCGCAGGCACCGTTGCGAATGTGCTTGGGGCACTGGGACTCGGGACAGAGAAAGGCCACGTGTTGAATGGCGCAATCGCCGCACTTCTGGCACTCCAGCATGAATTGCTTGGCCGGGTCCTCCACCAGGTCGGTGAGCAGCTTGCGGCCCAGGTTGCCGTCCAGGTGCTCGGCCAGACGCCGGAACCAGGGGGCCAGCGGGTGGTCCTGGTTGAAAAAAAGGTCGTGGGCGCGGCTGAGGGAAGCGTACAGCAGCCGTTCGCGCTGATGGACCCGCGGGGGTCCGGCACCGAAACCGGGCGCATCGCTCGCATCGCCGGCCCGGGACGCGAATGCATAAAATCCGCCCGCTTGGGGAAAGTCAAATTCTTCCAAAAACGATTCCCATTCGCCTTCGATTTGGGCCAGACGGTCGAGAATCCGGCCCACGACCTCATAGCGTTGGTGGATGCCGCCGATGTGGATGCCTTTGTAACCCAGCCCCTTGAGCACCGCCGCCAGGCGGGCGGCGCGTTCGATGGCCAGGCGCCGGCCCTCGTTTTTGTCGCGCCACTCTTGCTGGACGCGCGCCAGCAGCGCGTCGGTCACCACGGCGCCCGGCACCTTGCCTTGGTTCATGATGGCCGCTACCCTGGGATTGAGCAGATAGACCGATCCCAGCACCGGCACCTGGATGCACAGGTGCCGCATGACCCGGATCAGCTCCTGGAACTTGCGGGCGTCATAGCCCAGTTGGGTGACGATGAACTGGGCGCCGGCCGCGACCTTGCGGCACAACTTGGCATACTGGGCAAAGCATTCGGCCTCGGTGCGCTTGAAGGGCGACACGGCGCAACCCGCGAAGAAGCAATCCGGATCGCCGGCCGCTTGCAGCCGCTCGCTGAGCATGCCCAGCATGATCTGCAACTGCACCGAATCCAGATCGAACACCGGTGCCCCCTGCCCGCCGAAACCCTGGCCGGAGTAATCGCCGTTGAGGGCCAGGATATTCTTCATGCCCATGCGCGCCAGTTGCAGCGCACGGCTCTCCATGCCCACGCGGTTCATGTCCCGGCAGGTGAAATGCACGATGGTATCCATGCCCATATTGAAAATGTCGTGGCCGATCACATCCGGGCTCAACGAGGGATTGCCGCCCGGATTGTCGGTGATCGACACCGCCGAGACCCGGCCGTCGGCGAAGGCCTCCCGGGAGATGCCCATGACCGCGTCCAGGGCGCGGCCCAGATGCTCCCGGCCGGGCACCAGCTCCAGGGTCACCACGAAATGCTTCGCCTTGAGGAGATCGTTTTGAAAAACGCGCAGCATGGACTATTCCTTTCCGGGATGCGTTGCCCTCGAGAATGACCCAATCGATACCGATGGTGAAGGCGCGTCGTGAGATCCAACCCTTTATCCATAAACGCGATCGGCCCCCAGGTCAAAGAGATTGGTTCTCATCGAGGCCCAAGCCCCTCGACAAGCGAGCAGCGATGGGCTATTGCTCGCAATATCCGCGCGCGGCAGGCCGCGCCCGTGCGAAACACCTTTGGCCCCTTGGAGGTTTCCCATGCAAAAGAAATGGATCGTTGCGATCGGCTGTTGTTCGATCTTCATCGCGGCCTGCCAGGGCGGCCTGGGCGGGGTGATGGACCAGATGACGCGGATGCAGACCGGTCAGCCCTTGACGCAGAACGAGATCATCGCCGGATTGAAGCAAGCCCTCGAGGTGGGGACCGGCAACGCGGTGGCGTTGACTTCCAAAACCGACGGCTACTTCAAAAATCCGCAGATCAAAATTCCGCTGCCGGAGCAGGTGCAAAAGGCGGAAGATCTGCTGCGCACGGTAGGGTTCGGCGATCAGGTGTCGGCCTTCGAAAAAAGCATGAACCGCGCCGCCGAGCGCGCCGCGCCCGAAGCCAAAGCCCTTTTCGTCACCGCCATCAAGCAGATGACCTTCGCCGATGCCAAAAAGATTCTCCAAGGCCGGGAGAACGAAGCCACGCTTTACTTCAAGGAGAAGACTTCCCAGCCGCTGGCCCAACGCTTCAATCCCCTGGTGCACGACGCCATGGCCGAGGTAGGGGTCACGCGTTACTATCAATCCATCGAATCCAAGCTGCGCCTCCTGCCCCTGGGCGGCAGCCTGAACTTGGACCTGGACCGGTATGTCACCGACAAGGCCCTGGACGGCCTGTTCTTCATGCTGGCCCAGGAAGAGGCCAAGATCCGCAAGGACCCGGCCGCGCGGGTGACCGAGCTGCTCAAAAGAGTATTCGGCGCCCAGAGCTGAATACTCAGGTTAGGCTCATCGAAAGCAAGCTCCCTGCCTTCGGGCCGGTTTCAGGGAATAGGATTTTCGAAGGCTATTTTTAGGACCCTCCTTATTGCCAAACATTCTCCGGCAAAGTAGGTAGACCGGACAAAACTACCCTATGTCCCTGGCATGGACATATCCAGTAAAATCCCCCCGTCCCGAACAGTAACCAAATGAGGAGATGAACGTGAAAAAGAATTTCGCTTGGCCGATTGTTCTCCTGTGCCTGGTGCTGGTGCTCGGCGCCTGCGATGGCGGCTCCAGCAGCAGTTCAAGTTCCAGCAGCAGCTCCAGCTCCAGCGGCTGCAACGGATCGAGCAGCAGTAGCAGTTCGAGTTCCAGCAGTAGCTCAAGTTCGAGCAGCAGTTCGAGTTCCAGCAGCTCGAGCGGCGGCTACAGCGATCCCGGCACCGCTGCTTTTGCCCTGGTGCCGGACAGCCAGGTGGCCGATGTGTGCAAAATGGACCCGGCGTTGCTCAAGGCCGCCGACAGCGAGATCGGCGCCCCATATATCGTCGTGCGCTATGGCAAACTGTGTCACCAATACCTGCCCTCGGGAAGCGACCGGGCCAGCGAGTTGTATTCCGCCACCAAAACCATGGGCGCGGTGGTGACCGGCATCGCCGCCTATGAAACGCGCAATCTGGCGCGCACGGGCCGCAAGACCGGCCCGCTGTCCGATACCGACCGGGTCGATCACTGGCTCGACAGCTTCAGCTACAACGCCGACGCCCAGGTGGTTCACGTCCTGGCCATGGTGGCCCAAAACAGCAGCCTGACCGACGGCAACATGCAGTATCAATACGATACGGTCGGCAGCACCCAGATCAACAGCCTGAGCAACATCATCAATGCCGCCGTTGCCCAGGATTCCGCGCGGTTGGGCAGCAACATCGAGCAGTTCACGCGCAAGTTTCTCTTCCAGCCGTTGGGCATGACCAACTCCACCTGGACCAGCGGCTCTTCCAACAAGACCTTTGCCTACACATGGTCCTCCACCTTGCACGACATGGCGCGCCTGGGGCTCTTGATCCTGCACCGCGGCATGTACAACGGCAAGCGCGTACTTTCGGAAAGCTGGATCTACCGCATGACCCATCCGGCCTTCGAAGAGTCCAACACCGCCTACGGCTATCTCACCTGGCTCAACTCCCGGGGCGGCGGCACGGGCCCGGCCGAAGGCATCTCCGACACGGGCGACCCGTGCGCACCGGCGGCCCTTTGGAACAGCTATCCGCACACGCTCTCCACTTATCCGAATTGTAATGCCGGCCCGGGCTATGGCTGCACCCAGATCAACGATATGGGCGTGTGGAGCGCCCAGGGGCTGGGCGGCCAGTTCATCGTGGGCCATCCCGGTCTCGATCTGCTGATCGTGGCCAAGAGCTACGACACCGGCACCGGCCCGGTGAGCTTGTGGGACGCCGTGCGGCCGGCCGTGGTGGCCGAGGACCCGATCTTCAGGGGCAACGAGCCGGCTTTCTGCGCAGCCTATGCCGGCACCGCCCATGCGCCGGATATGCCCACCCAACCCAAGCCGTAATCCGACCCGAATCCGCTTAAAACATGAGGGCTCCGGTGGTTCGCCCACCGGAGCCCTTGGTTATTGGGATCTGCCGACGTTAATGGCCGGGCATCAATGCAGCAGCGTGCCGATAAAGCACCACGAAAAGTCGTCCGACTGGGGTGTGACGGTCTCGGTGCCGGTGACATAGTCCGAATCGGCGGCCTCATTGTAAGCCCGGATGCGATACTCGTAGCTATCGCCGCCGATGGCGGTGCGGTCGGTGAATTCGGTGGCGTTTTCATCGGCCTCGCCGATCTCCGTGTAAGCCGCCTCTTGGGTATCCGATGCGCGGATCTGGCGCCGTTCGATCTTGAAACCGGCTTCATCGTCGCTGTTATCGCTCCAGGAGAGCGCGACATCATCGTCGTCCGCGGCCACGGTCAGGTTGGTGGGCGGCTCCGGCGGGGTGCCTCCGATGAAAGTGCCCAGGGCAAAGGCCCCGTCGATGGTATGGGTGACGTCCTGGGCGAGCAGCTCGACAGTGGCGGTGGAATTGGTGGTGTTCAATTCGATCAGGCCGATGGGATCGACCCCTGCCTGGTTAATGACATACGCAAAGTCACCATTTTTAGGCGCCGCCACGCCGTGGGGCAAAATTCCCACATTGGGAAGCGTTCCCCTGACGCTGTTATCGCTGGTGCGGATCAACGTGAGCGAGTTGGCGGTGTTGCTGCTGTTGCTCACAAAGGCATATTGGCCCTTGGCACCCACGGCCACGCCCCAGGGACCACGGCCGGCCTGGATGGTGTCGACGATGGTGTCGTCCTCGGTCCGGATCACCGTCACGCTGCCGGTCAAGCCGCTGTTGTAGTTGGCTACGTAGATGAATTGGCCGTCCGGAGTGGCGGCTACGCCCACGGGATTGGCCCCCACGGCGTTGATGGTTTCGACGACGAATTCGGCGCCGTCCTGGATGAGCACCGATACGGTGCCGGCGTTGTAGTTGCTCACGTAAACCTTGATGCGCGATTCGCTTGCCTGGTGGATGGCGGCCACCCCGAAGGGACCGTCGCCCACCGTCACGGTATCGGTAATCGTGATCGTATCGACATTGATGACCGAAACCGTATCGTCCCCCGTGTTGGCCACAAAGGCGTAATCCCCCTCGGGATCGATGGCCACGCCACGCGGTTCGTTGCCCACCTCGGCCGTTTCGGGGGAGGCGTCGCCGTCGAATTCGGCATTGGTGAGGGCGGTCACGGCATCCTCATCCAGGCAGGTGATGACCACGAATCTGCCGTCGGGCGCCACCGCCGCGCCATAAGGCGAGCAAGGCTCACTGTCGAAGGCGACCGAGTCGAAGGTCTGCTCGCTGGTATTCACGCGCACCACGGAGTTGTCGGCGTAACTGGGAATATAGGCATAGGTCACGGCCCAGGCCGTACCCAAACCGCATAGCACCGCCCCCAAGGCACAGAGCATGATCGCCGCAGCATATCGCTTCATGAAGATTCCCTCGATTCCATTTTCTGATCGGGCAAGTTTAGGTTCTTCGGCGGCCGCCGAAGGCATGGGTCGCAACCGCCGGGATGCGACACTGAAGGTAATTAACGTACTTCATGGATCTGATCAAGACGCTTAGAAGCCACTTTGGCGCTCAATCGGCTCTCAATCGATCCATCAGTGCCGGCAGGGCTTTGTGCACGGCCTTGTGCAGGGCAAACCGGCTCAATTCCCGGGGCCGCACCCAACTGCAGGCGGCCGGGCCATTGCGCCGAATCCGGCCGCCCGCGTAATGGCACAGACAAAGCGTCAGACGCAGCTTGAAGTGAGTGTAGGCGTGCCGCACCGTGACGATCTGGATGGGGGTCGCCACCGTCAACCCCACCGTCTGCCGGATCTTTTCCATGCAGGCCGTGGCCATATCGGCCGTGTCCCCCACCGGTCCGCAGGGAAATTCCCACAACCCGCCCAGCAAGCCGTTATCCGGCCGCCGGGTCAGCAGCAAACGGCCCTCCTTGACCACCGCGCCGGCCACCCAATGCTGGGTTTTCACGCTTCGGCGCTCGGCCCGCCGGGGGTATCGATCGGTCAGGCGGTTTTTAAAGCAGATGCAGTAGCGGGCGAGCGGGCACTGGTCGCAACGCGGCGCCTTGGGCGTGCAGATCAGTGCCCCCAGCTCCATCATGGCCTGGTTGTGGCGCCCGGGGTTGCGGGCATCCAGCAGCGCGTCGGCCTCGGTCTGATAGATTTGGTGGCCGGCCGCGGCGTTCACCGGCGTATCCAGGCACAAAAGGCGCGCCAGGACGCGTTTGACGTTGCCGTCCACCACGGCAAAGGGCCGGCCGAAGGCAATGCTCAAGACGGCGGCGGCGATATAATCCCCCACCCCCGGCAGTTGCCGTATCGGCTCCCAATCCGAGGGCAGAAGGCCGCCCCAGTCAGCGGCCACTGTTCGGGCCGCCCGGTGCAGATGGCGCGCCCGGGAGTAATAGCCCAACCCTTCCCACAACTTGAGAACGGACTGCTCGTCGGCCCGGGCCAGCGTGCCCACATCGGGAAAACGCCGCATAAACCGATGGAAGTACGGTTCGGCGGTCTTGACCTGGGTCTGTTGCAGCATCACCTCGGAGACCCAGATCGCGTAGGGGTCCGCGGTTCGGCGCCAGGGCAGGTCGCGCTGGTGGGTGTCGTACCAGGCGCCCAGTGCCCGGCGGATGGCGGTTTGCATGGCGTCCTGCTCTATCACAGCGCCGGAAGCTTGACCATACCTCTTATTCTTAGGCATTCTACTCAAGGCTTGAACGCTCCCCGCCGATAGAAGTGTATTAGCGAGTACCGCCGTAAATCCACGCAACCAGGAGCCCCCATGACCGACATCAATCCTCAGCATTTCATCGACGAACTGCGTTTCGATATCAAAACCAACGACCAGATCAAAGCGCGCCTGGTGATGGCCCATCTGGGCGAAATGGACGGCCAGACCCAGCGCATGGCCTTGCTCGAGCTGAGCCGGGCGCCGGACACCTTCGCCTTTCCGCTGCTCGTGACGGTGCTGGCCGGGGCGCTGGAGTCGGATCAGGAGCCGACGGCGGTCAAGGAGTTGCTCTTTTCCAAGGCCCTGGACAACCCCGCGATGCTCGCCCAGATGTTGATCCGGGAGGTCAAACCCAACCACCGCCTGGTGCTGGCCGAGGTGGCCGGCGAGATCAAGCTGGACGAGGCCACCCCGATCCTGTTGAGTATTTTGAGCGAAGAGCGCGACGAAAAGATGCTGCGGGGGGCCATCCGGGCCCTGGGCATGATCGGCAACCCTTCGGCCACCACGCCCATTTCCGAATTTTTGTATTCCGGCAGCGTGGAGCTGATCATCGCCGCCATCCAAGCCATGGGCATGCTGGGCACGCCCACCGCCATTCAGCGCCTGGCCGAAAAACTGGGCAGCGACGCCGACCTGGACTACATGATCCTGGATGTCTTCGCCCTCTCCCAGGAGCCCGAAGCCCTGGAGCGGCTCAACGCCACGCTCTCGGCCCAGCACGCCCACCTGCGCAATGCCGGCAAGCAGCGCCTCACCGACATCGGCCGCAAGGCCGTACCCGTATTGATCAACAACCTGCGCTACGATGACCCGGACCTGCTGATCCACAGCCTCAACGTGCTGGGGGCCATCGGCGACGAGTCGGCTATTACCCCCATCCGCAAGCTGCTGCACAACGACCCCAAGGACGCCAATGTGCGCTTCGCCGCTTATGAAGCCATGGGCCAATTGCCCACCGCCAAAGGCGCTTTCGCCCTGGCCCAGGGGCTCAACGATCCGGTGGACAACGTGCGCGCCGCGGCGGCCGGCGCCATCGACCGCAACTACAACACCGTCCTGGCCGCGGGGATCAAGAACATGATCCGCGACGAGGACCCGGCCGAGCGGCGCATCAGCCGAACGATCATGGATGCGGTCTGCGACACGATTTTTCTGGATGTGATCCAGGAGGAGGGCTTCCGGGAGTTTGCCCTGGAATATCTGTGCCGTCAGGCCCACGGCGATGTGCGCGAGCACTTCGCGGCCCTGCTCAAGACCCATGGCCAGGCCGAGCTGGCCACGGCTATCGCGAGCAGCACCTGCGCCGAACGCAGCAATGTCTTGAAGGTGTTCGCGGTGGACGACTCCAAGATGATCCTGAACATCTACCGCAGCATATTACACAACATGGGCTGCGAACCGGTGCTCTTCGAGTTCCCGGCCGAAGCCATCAAGCGCGTCGCCACCGACAAGCCCGACCTGATCTTCACCGACCTGAACATGCCCGACGTCAGCGGCGTGGAGCTGACCAGGGCCGTACGCCGGCAGTACCCCAAGGAGGCGCTGCCCATCATCATGGTCACCACCCAGAACGAATGCCAGGACAACGATGCCGCCCTGAAGGCCGGCGTCAACGCCATCCTCAACAAGCCCTTCAACGAACAGATGCTGCGGGCGGCCATGGAGGCGCACCTGAAGTAGGGGGCTTAACTTTTGCACCCTTCCAGGGCCTTGATCAACCCCTGCATATGCGCTTTTTCCGCCTGGGCCAGATGGAGGAAGGCCGAGCGTTCGGCTTCGGCGCCGGATTGGTCGGACAGGGTGCGGTACAGATCGAAGGCCGCATACTCGATCTGCAGCGCCATCTCCATGAACCGCAGGCAGGCTTGATCCTGCACGGCGGCGGCCTTTGCCAAGGCCGTGTTCAGGGGCAGGCCGCCCTCCAGCACCTCGCCCTTCAATCGATCGTAAAACGCATCGAAACCCGGCGCATCCGGTTCAAGTTGACTCCAGAAGCCGTGGACCACCTTGGCATGGGCCACCTCGGCCCGGGCCAGGATGGCGAAGGTCTGGGCCCAGCTCTGACCGGTGAACTGCCGGCTGACATGTTCGTAAAAACGCTGGGCGCCCTTCTCCAGGTTCATGGCCGTGTGCAACATCTCCACCGTCGACTGGCCGGCGAAGAGATTGACCCGGGGCACGTCGCTGAGGCGGCCGCCGTCCCAGGCCAGCATGCCGCCCGTGAGGTTGTAGATGTCGGGGTGCCGTTCTTCTTCGGCCACCATGGCCGCCGCGGCCATGGAACGGCCGCCGCTGTGGCAGTAAAAGATCAATCGCTTGTCGGCCGGCAAACGGTCCATGGACTTCACCAACTCCGGCAGCGGCAGCAGCAGCGCGCCGGGGATGTGGCCCCGGCGATACTCTTCGGGCTGACGCACATCCACCAACAGGTAGGACTGCTCGTGATGGCTCTGGGTAAACTGTCGCAACTGCTCCGGGCTCATGGGGTTCAACATGCTTCGCTTCTCTCCTCTTCTTTTTCAAATACTATGCGTTGCCGTCCAAGGACAGCAGATACCCGTTGAGGGTATGAATGTAGGCCGAGGGCTGGCGGCGCACCGAACCGCCAAAGGCCTGGATCAGCAGCCGGGCCTGGTCGCGCCAGCGCGCTTCGCCGGTGAGCCGCTCCAGAGAGATCAGATTGTTCAAGGCCACGGCGTTGGCCGAAGGGATGGCGCCGTCATAGATCTCCTTGGGCCGCATGGGCAGCGGCTCGTGGTCCGCGGCCGTCAGGAAATAACCGCCCCGGGCCGGGTCCCAGAACAGCCGGGTCATTTCGGCCTGCAAGCGGCCAGCCCGATCCAGCCAGCGACGGTCGCCGTCGGCGCGGAACAAGGCGATCAGGCCCATCGCCAGAAAGGCATAATCGTTGGCCGTGGCGCTGATGGCCGTCTGGCCGTCGCGGAAACGGTGGCGCAAGCGACCCTTTTCGTCCGGCATGCTTTCCAGAACAAAATAGGCGGCCTTGCGGGCCGCCGCCAGATATTGCTTTTCTTCCAGCACCCGGGCCCCCTCGGCCAGGGCCGCGATCATCAAGCCGTTCCAGTCGGTGAGGATCTTGTCGTCCTTGAGCGGCGGCACGCGCCGGACCCGGGTTTGGAAGAGCTGCTCGCGCAGGCGCCCCCACTCCCGGGCCAGGGCCTCCGGAGAGAGCTTCAATTCCTGGGCCCATTCGGACCAGGGGCGGGTCAGGTGCAAGATGTTGGTGCCGGTTTTGTGGCGCGTGGCTTCGTCCACGAAATTGCCTTCGGCCGCCAGATTGAAGATGCGCGTCCAGGGCCGGTCGCCGCCACTCTTCTTCAGCAGCGCTTCGAATTCTGCGAGGGACCAGAGGTAGTATTTGCCCTCTTCGCCCTCGCTGTCGGCATCTTCGGCGGTGTAGAAGCCGCCTTGGGGATCGGTCATGTCGCGCAGCACATAGGTAAAAATCTCCCGGGCGGTCTGGGCGAAGAGCGGCGTGCCGGTGACGGCAAAGGCCTCCACATAAGCCAGGGCCAGGAGGGCCTGGTCGTAGAGCATCTTCTCGAAGTGCGGCAGCAGCCATTGGCGGTCGGTGGCATAGCGGTGAAAGCCGAAACCGACATGGTCCCACAAGCCGCTCAGGCGCATGGCTTCCAGCGTGCGCGTGGCCATGGCCGTGGCCTTGGGGTCTTTGGCCCGCGCGCCGAAGCCGAGCAGTAAATTCAAGCGGTGCGCCATGGGAAATTTGGGCGCGCCGTCGAAGCCGGCGAAGGTGTCGTCGAAGCGCCGGGAGATATCGGCCACGGCTTTTTCCACCACCGCCAGGGCGGGTTGGGCCGACGGATCGGGTTCGAACTGGAAAGCGTCGGCCAGACTTTCGGCCAGGGCATCGGCCGATTCACGCACCTTCCGGCCGTCCCGGGACCACAAGGTGTCGATCTTCGCGCACAATTCCATGACCCCCAGGCGCCCTAACCGGCTGCTTTTGGGAAGATAGGTGCCGGCGAAGAAGGGCTTCTTGTCGACGGTCATCAGGATGGTCAAAGGCCAGCCCCCGCCGCCGGTCACCATCTGGCAGACCGCCATGTAGACGGCGTCGATGTCCGGCCGTTCTTCACGATCCACCTTGATGCACACGAAGGCCTCGTTGAGGGCCGCCGCCGCTTCGGCGTCCTCGAAGGACTCGCGCTCCATCACATGGCACCAGTGGCAAGTGGCGTAACCCACGGAGAGAAAAATGGGTTTGTCGACCCGCCGGGCCTCGGCGAACGCCTCTTCACCCCAAGGATACCAATTCACGGGGTTATGGGCATGCTGCAATAGATAAGGACTCTTTTCATCGATCAAACGATTGGCCACGGGACACCTCCCTGCGCCGTCGGTTCATTCTCCATCTTTTGGACTGAGTCAATAATATGAACCGGAAATGCGGTTGGCAAAACCGATCGAAGAATAATTTCTATCGTGGCAGATGGTGATAGGCGGGCAGGGTTTGCAGGCGGCGGTCCTCCAGGGGGTGCCCGATGGTGAAGTGGTAGAGGCTTTGCAAGTGTTCGGGGTCGATGCCCAGCAAGCGGTTGACCGGTTCGTCGAAAAAGCAGCCGATGCCCGTACCGCGCAGGCCATGGGCTTCGGCTTCCAGATAGAGCAGTTGACCGACCAGGCCGCACTCCCAGTGCAGATGGCGGTAGAGGAAGGGCCGCGCGCCCACCAGGGCCGCCAGCGGCGCCAGCATGGCCAGGGCAAAGGCGCCGTCGCCGGCGATCTCCTGATGGCAACTCAGGGTCATGGCGTCGTGGGTGCAGTCGCCGGCCTGGAGCAACCAGAGGGGAAAACCGGGACGCGCCGCCGCCCAGGCGAAATCCGAACGGCATAAGCGGCGATAATCGTCAGCTCCTTTGCCCGACCGGCAGAAGAAGTAAAGGCCGGGCGCCATCCCCCGCACGCGATGCACGAAGAGCAGCAAATCCACCGCCGGTGTGAAGATGCGTGCCGTAAAGGGCGGCACCCCGGCCCGGGGCCGGGTGCGGTCGAGGAGGGCCATAAACACATCGGCATCGATGCTTCGATCGGGATCGAAGGCCTGGGCGCTGCGGCGTTGGCGGATCACGGCCGCGGCCCGCGGCCCCGGGGGCGGTGGATAGCGCACCGCATCGGCCGGCAGACGGCATTCCAAAGCCGGCGTTGCCGGTTTGCGCGCCGCCGCATCGGCCTCCGGGATGATCGACCAATCCACGACCTGTCGGCTCAGGCGGTTGGGCCGGCCTTGGATAGAGGCGTCGGCCAACGGCCGTACCAGCCTTTCGGGCAGCACCTGGGTGGCGGAGTCAGCGGCCGCCGGGCCGACCCAGGCAAGGAGGTCGGGGACTTCTGCTTCCAAAGGATGCCAGGCCGTGCGGTCCAACCCCAACAAAGCGGAGATCTGATCGTCTCCGACGCCGCTGAGGCAACGGTATTGCCAGCCATGCAGGCGGGCCGCCAGGGTCAGGGCCGCCACCACGTGACCGGTATCGAGGTTGCAATAGCGGTAGGCCCGCTCACCGTATTTCCACGATTCGCGCCAGAAGATGGTGCTCAAGGCCACCAGGCAGCCTTGGCCGCCCAGATGGGCCGCAAGCGGAAGCCAGAGCTCGGACGGCACCCGGGCGCGCCGGAACAGGGCATGGAAATAGGGAGCATAATGATAGATGCCACCTGCCAGCCCCTCCATGTCCGGCAGGATCAGATGACATTCGCTGGGGTGCAGGTTGCCCGACGAGGGGTGGATGCGCAGCGCCCAGCGTTCACCGCCGGCCTGCTTCCAGGCCGACAGGCCCATGGAGAGGGCCAGGAAGCTGCCCAGACTGGCGGTGCTGAAAGGCTGGGCCGGCGGCCCTGCCGGTGCATAGAGGGCGGCATAAGGCAGGTCCGGATCGACACTGGGCAGAGGTAAGGATATAGGCTCGGCCCCTTCGTAAATCCGGAAAGGGTTGGGCTGGTTGGCCCAATCCATATGGCCCGCCGAGCGCGCATAGCGCCGGAAGTGGTGCCGCGTGGCCGCGTGGTAGGCCAGGATCGTCTCCGCCCCGGTCATGGGCACCCCCTCCGTCTCCGCTGCTACCAGCGGTCGTAGTGCACGAACTCGGCAATCTCCCGGCGCTTGGGCGCCGAGCTGCTCTTGTCCGGATAGCCCAGGGGGATCATGGTGACCAGCTCGTAACCGGCCGGCAGTTGCATGGCCTCGGCCGCCTTGTCGTGATCGAAGAGTCCCACCACCACCGTGGCCAGCCCCAGGCTGTGGGCCATGAGGCAGATATTCTGGCCGGCGATGCCCAGATCGTACATCATCCATTCACCGAACTTGGTGGCCGGCATGTCTTTATAAAAGCCGGACGACTTGGTCTTGGCACACAGCACCAGCACCACCGGCGCCTGAACCATGGCGCTGTGGGCCGGATTGCCTTTGGGCGGGAGGCTGGCCTGGAGCTTTTCCTTGGCCGCCGGGTCCTTGACCACGATGACTTCCCAGCACTGGGTATTGGCCCACGAGGGGGCCCATTTCACCGCTTCGAGCACTTTGTGCAGCATCTGCTCGGGCACCGGTCGATCTTGAAATTTACGAATGCTTCGCCGCGTTTGGATCAGGGTCATCAGGTCGGTCATCGAAAAGCCTCCTTGAAGGTTGATGGAATGATTTTACCTACCAATCATCCATCGAACTTACAAGCGGAAGTAATTTCATTCCCAGCAGGCTATTTCAGCAAATCGGAAAGCGCCCTCTCCAGGTGGGGATATTGGAATTGGAAGCCCGCGGCCAATAGCCGTTCGGGCACGATCCGCTGGCCGGCCAGCAACACGCCGGACATCTCGCCCATCATGAGCCGGAGCGCCAGAGCCGGCGCGGGCATGAAAGCGGGGCGTCCCAGGACGCTGCCCAGGGTCAGGGCCAAATCCCGATTGCGCACCGGATGGGGACTGCACAGGTTGAAGGGGCCGGAAAGATCGTCGCGGCCGGCCAGAAATTCGATGGCCGCCAGCAGATCGGTCATATGAATCCAGGGGAACCACTGCCGGCCGGACCCCAAAGGGCCGCCGACAAACCATCGAAAGGCCGGCAGCATCTTGGCCAGGGCACCGCCGTGGGCCTCGAGCACGATGCCGAAGCGCGCCAGCACCACCCGCGCGCCTTTGGCGACGGCGCCCAGGGCGGCGTTCTCCCAATCCGCGCTCAACCGGGCCAGAAAATCGTGGCCGCCCGGAGCCGCTTCGGAAAGGAGGGTATCCCCGCCGTCGCCGTAGTATCCCACGGCCGAAGTGCTGATCAGCACCGCCCGACGGTTGCCGGGCAACGCAGCCACGAGGTTTTGGGTGGTGCGGATGCGGCTGGCGCGCATCTGCTGCTTGTAGTCCTCTGACCAGCGGTGGAAAATGGTGCGGCCGGCCAGGTTGACGATCAGATCGGCCTCGGCCGCCGCTTGCTGCCAATCGCCCGCTTGGGTGGTATCGGCCTGAAGGATGCGGCAGGCGCCGGAGGTCTCGCCGGCCGAGCGGCTTGCCAGCAGCGTTACCGCATGGCCCTGGGCCAGAAAACGGTCGGCCAGATGCCGGCCCACGAATCCGGTGCCGCCGGTGATCAATACCTGCATGGGCAACCTCCTCGGATCACGCTGCGCCGCGAAAAAAAGGGCGGAGACGCGTTCAGCGCGCGGCTCCGCCCTTAAAGAAATGTCAGACTCAACTTGGATCGATCAGCAACCGCACGAGCTGGATTTTGAGGTCCCGCAGCCCGAGCAACCGCCGGCGTTAAACTCCATGGCGCAATCGAGTTTGAACCCATAGGTCTGGAAATCGACCTTAATGGGTTGGGCACGGTTGAAAAAGTCTTTGTTGACGATGTATTTGTAGCCATCCACGTCAAACTGTTGGTCCAAATCATTCGGCTCATCCAGAGCCATGGCCAAGCCTGGACCGCCTCACCCGCCTTCATTTAGAAAAATCCGGATGGGCCGAACTTCCTTGCCTTTAAAATAGGCCGCAATCTGTTCCGTCGCCGCTGGGGTAACTACTAGCATGATGTCCTCCTTGATAGATGTCCAGCGCCTGGGGCGCATGGGTGCTCACGCAGGGTGTGGAAGCGTTTCGCGCAACCTAACCATAGCCGTCTCGAAAGTCAATCAAAACGGTAACGGCTCCCTTGGGCTTCCGATCGTCGGAACGAACCATAAAGGCCCAATCCGGCATCGGTCGGACAATGCTATCGGCCTTTTTCAGCCAAAGGTTGAATCCGTTTTCACTGCCCGCGTTTTTCAGACCGATAGCGGTCGTAAACCTCATGGTCGGCGGCGGAAAAGAGCATGAATATCAATCGACTGGGGTAATCATGGGCTTGCATGAAGGCCAGGCAGGTGTCCACGGCGATGCGGCAGGCCGCCTGGATGGGATAGCCGTACACCCCGCAACTGATGGCCGGAAAAGCGATGGATGCCAATTTGTGCTGCACCGCCAGTTCGAGGCTGTTGCGATAACAGGCTTCCAGCAGTTGGGCATCCCGTGGCGTACCTTTATACACCGGCCCAACGGTGTGGATCACGTGCCGGGCCGCCAACTTGTACCCGGCGGTGATGCGCGCCTCGCCGGTGGGGCACCCGCCCAGGGTGCGACACTCGGCCAGCAATTCCGGCCCGGCGGCGCGATGAATGGCGCCGTCCACCCCACCCCCGCCCAGCAACGAGCTGTTGGCGGCATTGACGATGGCATCCACCTCGAGGGTGGTGATGTCGCCTTGGCGGATTTCGATGCGCTCCCAGATGGATTTTTCCATGTCGCTCCTTTCTTTGGGCGCTTTCTTAAACGGCACGAAGGTAGGCGTATCCGGCAAACGGTCTATCTGCGGCCCGTCAGCCGTGGAATCTTAGGGATGCTTAAGCGCAGCGGAGGGAAAACGCCCCGGACTGTTTGAGCGCAGCGAGTTTCCGGGGCGCCCGCAGCGCGCTTTAGCATCCCTTGATTCGAGGCGTGGGACGCAGATAGACCGTTTGCCGGATAGGCCGGCGAGCTAATCAAGGCAGTCTTAAATCCTCGGCTATAAATCGTACAGGGTCTCATCGCGCCGGGGCGCCGCCCGCCGCCCGCCGACGCCGCCCTTCTTGGCCGCCATCTGAAACGGATCTTCGTTTTCCAGCAAATCCCCCATCTCGGCCTCGATCTGTTCAGGATCTTCGCCCTTCTCCATGCGCCGCAGCGCCTCCTCCATCCCCGACCCCAGCTCCAGGCCGGTCATTTTGGTCAGCTTGCGCATCAAATCGGCCGCCTGGCGCGGATCATCCTCGTTGATGCGCTCGGCCTCGCCGGCCAGCATCTGCATGGCCTGCTCCATCTTGGATTCGTCGAACGGCAGATCGCCCTCTTCGCCGCCCGCCTCCTTGGCCCGGCCGGTCACCGCGAAAGCCGACATCTGACGAGATAGTGTTTTGGTTTTGCAGGCAGGACACTTGGGGCTGGCCGTGGTGTTGATGGAGCGCGAAAAGAAGTTGAAGATGGTATTGCAGGCCTCGCAGTAAAATTCATAGATGGGCATGGCGCACCTCTTACAAGTATCATTGGTTGTGTAATCGCTCTTAGCGGCCACACCTAAATAAAATCTAACGCCTCCATTGTCAACGTGGCAGCCCGCCGTCCAGCCGATCATGAAAACCGACGCACATTTCGACGATCATACGCCTCGCCCGGGCCCCATGAATTCGTTTTCGAATGCGCCACGGCAGGCTAAAAATGTTTTGTATTCTATCGGCTAAGCTCGTAAAAGCATACAAATGGAGTTCGCTCACCCGCCTGAAGGCTTGGGTCGGGGCGATGGCATGAATCGATGTTGGGAGATGCAGGAAATGCTCAAGCACTACGAGATCGTGGAAAAACAATTTGTCGAGTCAAACCTGGATTTAGGGCGGGTAGTCGTTGCGATAGGCCCCGACACCCCGGAGCAGCGCTTCATTCAAGCGCAGTTTCGGATCGATGACTATGACCTGGCTTCCACCCTCGACCCGGACGAGGTCCCCCGCCTGGAACTTGTCGAGGGGCGCTTGTTTCTTATCTGGAAGGTGCCTTTCAGCGCCACCGTGGTGGATACCGTCGAGCTGGGCGTAGGTGTCATCGGGTTGGCTTTCACCCAAGACCGGCTGCTCTACTGTCGCGCCGCCGGCGAAGTCTCCTTCTCGGACAGAGAGTTCCGCAACGTCAACAGCACCAAGGATGCGATGCTCGCCTTTCTCCTGCGCACCGTTCGCCACTTCGTCGGCCACCTGAGAGTCATCAAACAGATCAGCAGCGAGCTGGAACGCAAGATCACGGTTTCCATGGAGAACAGACATCTAATCCAAATGTTCTCACTGAGCGAGAACCTCGTTTATTATGTTGATGCCATCGAAGGCAACACCGCTGTTCTCACCAAGTTACGCGGCCTGGGCGCCCAGATCGGTTTTCAGGCCCGGCATTTGGAGATACTCGACGACATCATTCTTGAAAACAGCCAGGCCGCCCGGCAGGCCAACATCTACAGCACCGTCCTCAGCGGCTTGATGGATGCCCGCGGTACCATCGTCAACAACAACATGAACGTCCTATTGAAAAACCTCACCCTGATCAACATCGTGTTCCTGCCCCTCAACCTAATCGCCAGCATCGGCGGCATGTCGGAGTGGAGCATGATGACCGCGCACATTGACTGGCGGATCTCTTACTGCCTGTTCAGCCTTATCATGGTCGTTCTCGGCTGGACGACATGGGTATTCATGAAGAGAATCATAGAGCGGCACAACCCCAGCCCTGAGGAAAGCGGGCTGTCCCCCTCGCCGAACCGTAAAGACGGTCAATGACCAGCACCTGGCAATGATCTCCGAGCAAAAACGCCCTTCAACGCATACCGAACCTTTAATAGATTCTTAAAACACTACCCGGAAAACCCTACAAATCTCGAAACGGCCATGCGGTCACGTTGTTCCCCAGGGGCAGGCGGATATCGCCCGGATGGATGACATAACCAGGAAGCGCGCGATCGCCGAAATCGACTCGGAAGGTCTTGATGGCGTTGGCCATGGCCGGGCGCGGGGTGGCGGATAGTTTTACTTCGATGGGGATCAGTTTTCCGCCGCTCTCTACCACGATGTCCACCTCGGAGCCGGCGGCGGTGCGCCAGAAATAGAGTTGCGGATCGATGCCGCGATGGGTAAGGGTTTTGACGATTTCGGAAAGCACGGCGGTTTCCATGATCGCGCCGCCCATGGGACCGGCCGCCGCGTGTTGCGGCTCTCGCAGTCCGGCAAGATGGCAAAGTGTTCCGACATCGGTGAAATAGACCTTGGGTGTCTTGACGAGCCGTTTGCGGATATTGGCGTGATAGGGCCTGAGCACGATCACCTGGTAAGTGGCCTCGAGCACGGAGAGCCACGCCTTGACGGTGTTGACCGCCACGCCCAGGTCCCTGGCCAGATCGCTCAGGTTGAAGAGCTGCGCCGTCCTAGCCGCCAACGCCCTGAGAAAACTCTGGAACTGCGTCAAATCACCCACTTGGCGCAGCGTGCGCACATCGCGCTCCAGATAGGTCTGGACATAACCGGAATGCCAAAGCTGGCTGTCGCGCCCAGGATCGGCGACCAGTTCCGGAAAGCTGCCGCGCAGGAAACCTTGCCAAATTTCCTGGTAGGAGCTGTTCGATCCCGCGTCGTAGGATTGTCCGGACTCCCAGGGCAATAACGCTTGCGGATCTCCTTCGGCCTCGCGCCGCGACAGGGGCAATAGGCGCAGCATCGCCGTCCGGCCGGCCAGCGATTCGGTAATCTTCTCCACGAGGACCAGATTCTGGGAGCCTGTCAGAAAGTACTGCCCCGTCCGGTCCCGGTGGGCGTCGATCGCCTCCTTGATGTAAGGCAGTAGTTCGGGGGCATGCTGCACCTCGTCAAAAATGACCGGTGGCGGATAAAGTTCGAGAAACCCCCGGGGGTCTTTTAGGGCGGCATCGCGGACATCCGGCGGCTCGAGAGACGCGTAGCCGCATTGGTCGCCGAATAGGGTTTTCAGTAACGTGGTCTTGCCCGACTGCCGCGGGCCGGTCAGGACGACGGCGGGAAACTGGGCGGCCGCCTTCTTAAGAACCGTTTCCAATGTCCTTTGGATGTATTTTCGCGCCATGCATCGCCCCTTTGACTTGTAATTTTGCATTTGGAATGCAAATTTGCAAGTCAAAATCAGACTTGTTCGATTCGCCGGGCTGGGTCGATGGGTGTGGCACGCGGAACGGTCCGGCAGCCCGCGGTCATTGACTTGAAAATGCCCTTCTGTTATGCAGCCGCACAATTCAACCGAAAGGAAACCAAGATGATTCAACAAACATTTGCCATTGTGAAACCCGATGGGGTCGCCCGCGGATTGATC
>JAKAFO010000236.1 GCA_021819735.1 Deltaproteobacteria bacterium | reverse complement strand
TGCCGACGCCCTTGTCGGCGAATTGGGCGCCAAAGTAGGCGAGGGTCTCGGTGTCGCCGGCCAGCAGCACGATGCCGCTGGTGTCCCGGTCGATGCGATGCACGGCGTGCATGACCGGCAGATCGCGGCGCATGGCCGGCAGGCGTCCCGCCCGCACCGCTGCCAGGGCCAGGGAGCACAGGTCGCTGCCCGGGTCGTTGTGGATGCTCAGGCCGCAGGGCTTATCCACCACCAACCAGCGAGATCCGCAAGCGATGACGGGAATTTTGACCTCTCTGGCGACGATAACGATTTTCGGATCGGTTTGAACCTGCACGGCGAGACCTTTCATTGGGCAGGATAATCGCTGCCCACCAGGCAATGGGAAACCAAACCCCTATTCCCACTAATCCAGCCGGAAATGCAATTTTTTTATTTCTGTCTAAAGGAAGCGAAAAAAACACTTGGGTGATTGCTTTTACAGGTATATGCGCTAAGACTCTTGCATCGATCTCCACGCATGTTCCTCTTGCGGTTCAAGTGCGGAGGTCTGACAAATAGCAGAAAGGAGAAGATGGCGTGGCAAAGTTCCAAAATATCATGGAAATCCTGAAAGTGTTGCCCAAGACCAATTGCCGCCAATGTCGGGAAAAAACCTGCATGGCGTTTGCCGCCGCGGTTTTCAAAGGCGAAAAGGAGCTGGCCCTTTGCCCCTATGTCCCAGCCGAGGTCATCGAAAAGTACGGAACCCAGAAGCTTAAAACCCGAAACATCGATGAGGACCTGGACAATGCCGTCAACCAGCTCAAACAAAAGATACGGCAAACCGATCTGGCAGCCGCGGCGGGTCGAACCGGCGGTCGCTACGATGGCCAAAAGCTGACCCTCAAAGTCATGGGCAAGGATTTCGGCGTGGATGCCGACGGCAACCTGCACACCGATATTCACGCCAACCCCTGGGTGACCGCGCCGATCCTGAACTACATCCTGTGCTGTCAGGGAACCCCGCTCACCGGCCAGTGGACTTCCATGCGGGAACTGCCCAGCGGCAAGGATTGGTACCATTTTTTCCAGCATCAGTGCGAAAAGGCCCTCAAAAAACTGGCCGACAGCTACACCGATCTGTTCGAGGACCTCGTCCACCTGTTCGACGGCAAACAGGTCGAAAACCACTACCAATCGGACGTCTCGGTGGTCCTGCGCCCCTTGCCGCTGGTGCCGCTGCTGATTTGCTACTGGCGCGCCGAAGAAGGGATGGCATCCAATCTCAATCTATTCTTCGATACCACCGCCGAGGAGAACCTCGGCATCCAGGGCCTGTACGCCCTGGGAACGGGCATCACCCGCATGTTCCAGAAGCTGGCCCAGCGCCACGGGGTGCCGGTTTCGTCCATTAATTGATTGGCTTTCATGACGCAAACACAGGCGATAGCGGAGGCGACCCATGGCAGGATCATCGGAAGTATTTGAAAGAAACTATCAAGATTACTGCGCTCAAATAGCCAATGTCGATTTACCGGCTGTCGCAAACGGTCTTGGAATCGTCCCTGACGGCGACAGGATGTTTATCTCGTTTTTCGATGACAAATACTTCGTATCCAATCGAGGAATTGCGGACGCATCCGGGAGCCGTCCGGATTATGTGACGTTTGTCATTCTGGCCAAATACATCCTTTTATGTCCGGAGCGATCTCACCAGGATGCCGAATGGGTCGCTTTCAAGGATTTTAAAAGAGCGACGCACTTTACCAACGTGAACTACTTTGCCAGCGATGTGGAAAGGGCCATCGAAAAGCATTTTACAGGCAAACTGGCTGAACTTGGAGGAGTATGCCGTAGATTGGGCGGCTTTCCTGTCAAGATGAACTCGTTCGACTTGGGTATGCAGTTCAACGCGCTTCCCCGTATTTCTCTTCTGCTGCTTTTCAACGACGCGGACGAGGAATTCCCCGCCAAGAGCACAGTGCTTTTTCAAAAGCATGCCGAATACTATCTCGACCCCGAATCCCTGGCAATGCTCGGTGCCTGTCTTGCGAAGAAACTAAAACAGTCCATGACGGACTATATGGCTGCCAAAACCGTTTTGTCCGGATGAAGCTGCATAAGGAAATCGGTTACGGGCATGCAGACGATATCCTTGATGCGCGCGCGATCCTGGCCTCGATACAGGAAGCAGGTTTGGGCTTCGGGATACTCTTCTTTGAAAGCTACCAGGCCGTTGAGCATCCTGGAGCGGATGACGGCCGTGTTTTTGACTTCGATGGCGCAAAAAGTGTCCTTGCCATAGAGAATGAAGTCCACTTCCAGTCCGGCGCGCGTTCGCCAAAAGTATAGATCGCAGGGAACTTGCCGATAGGCGCACCAGCTCCGCAAGTGTTGGGCGACCAATCCCTCCAAGGCGGCGCCATCGATCTCCGCGGGTGCATCCAAAGGACCGGCCGGTCGGATAGCTCTAAATACCCCGGCATCGAAGAAGTAGAATTTTGGATGCGATTGCAGTTGGCGGCGGGCTCTGCGCGTAAAGACCGGCAACTGGAAGGCGAGGAGCAGATCCTCAAGGATGCCGAAGTATGCTTCGGCGGCTTTGCGCTGAACCTGGCAATCTCGGGCAACGTCACTGATATTGAGCTGCGCGCCCTGGGAAAAGCTGGCTGCTTCGATAAAACGTCCAAAATCGCCGATGCGCCGAACCAAACCCTCGTTTTGGACCTCTTCCTTGAGATACAGGCCGATATAGCTTTCAAGGGTTTCGTCGGGTTGCGGGGCCTCCAGCACCAGCGGCACCATGCCGCGGGTCAACGCCGTTTCCAATGAAAAACGATTGCCCAATTCCACCGCCATGAACGGATGCAGCGCCTTGGAAAGGGCGCGGCCGGCCAGGAGGTCGACACCGCCGCGCTTGAGCTTCCTGGCGCTGGAACCGGTGAGGATGAATCGAACATCGGAATAGGATTCGATGAGCTGATGGACGACATCCAACAGTTGCGGAACTTTCTGAATTTCATCGATGATGATGGTCTTGGTGTCGCGGCGCGCCGACAGGAGCTGGGATAGATATTCCGGTGTCGCCTGATAGCGGCGAAAGGCATCCGGCGCCAAAAGGTCGATGTACAGCGCATCCGGGTAATGCTGTCTGACCCACGTGGATTTGCCGGTGCCGCGGGGGCCGAAAAGAAAGTAGCTTTGTTTCGGAGCCTGAAAAATGCGTCGGATCATGCCAAATCGCCTGTCAATATGGAGTTGTTAACGCCAAAAAAGCATGCATTTAGGAATTTGGCAAGCCATTTTTGCCTGCGCTTGGTTCGTAGCGCCTCCGGCGGCCTACTTGTCCATCTATACCGGTATGTGGTATAGGGTATGCTCGTATCGATTGGCACTCATTGGACAAGGGTAAATATGTCTATTCTGAATTTTAAAAGCAAGGGAACGGAAGATATCAATTATGGCAGGACCACGAAAGAGGCTCTCAAAACAATACCCAAGGATCTGCATCGGAAAGCGCAAGTTAAGCTTGCTCGGTTGGGGGCAGTAACATCCATGCAGGATTTGCTGGAAATTCGCGGTCACCGTCTGGAAAAGCTAAAAGGCGATAGAAAAGATCAATACAGCATACGCATCAATGATCAGTATCGAATTTGTTTCAAATGGGTAAACAACAATGCGGTCGATGTCGAAATCGTCGACTATCATTAAGGACGGCTTGGAATGTTATTATGAAGGATTTGAAGCCGTAATCAATCAAAGAGGTCATTTAAGATGAAGAAAGATCACTATACTCCCGTACATCCCGGCGAAGTCTTGATGGATGAGCTTGAAGAGATAGGGCTTACGCAAACAGCACTCGCCAAGCATATTGATGTGTTACCGAAAACGATCAATGAAATATGCCGAGGCAAAAGGGGTATCAGCGCGGAAATGGCCATGAAACTCTCGAAAGCGCTTGGCGGTGGTCCTCAATTCTGGCTGAATTTGCAGAATAGTTGGGAAATCAGTCAACTGGACAAAACCGCCTATGCAGGGATTAAGCATATCGCTGCATAGGCCGAGAGGCGATGGAGGAGTACGCCCAAGTCCACCGCTATGTACCCTTCGGCCCTACTTGTCCATCTTCTGTCTGGCCCGTTCCCCGAACTCCGCGGCGCTGCCCGCGCCCATGCAGATGTCGGTTTCCAGCCGCAGGCCCGCGTCCAGCGGGGTGGACATGGACATGTTCACCGCCCGCTTGCACCCTTCCACCAGGCGGGGATTCAGGGCCGCGATCTCTTCGGCCAGCTTGCGGGCTTCGGGCATGAGTTGCGCTTTGGGATAGACATGGTCCACCAGGCCCACCCGCAGGGCTTCGGCGGCATTGATTTTGCGCCCGGTGATGATCAACTCCTTGGCTTTGCCGATGCCCACAATGCGCGGCAGGCGCTGGGTGCTGCCCAGATCCGGGATGACGCCCAGGGGCATTTCCGGCAGGCCGAAGACAGCATGCTCCGCCGCCAGCCGCATGTCGCAGCACAGGCTCAATTCCATCCCCGCGCCCAGGCAATAACCGTTGATGGCGGCGATCACCGGGCAGGCCAGCGCTTCGAACGCCGTCAGCAGGGATTTGAGGCCAAACAACTGGTCATACCCTTTGCGGTAGTCGCCAAATACCGATGCACTGCCGCCACCCCCGGCGGCGATCATTTTAAGATCCATGCCCGCGCTGAAGGCCCTTTCCCCGGCGCCGGTGACGATCACGACCCGGATCTGCGGATTGGCGCGAATGGCCTCCGCCGTTGTCTGCAATCCTTTCCATTGATCCAGGTTGAAGGCGTTCATGGCCTCCGGCCGGTTCAAGGTCATCAGGGCAATACCTTTGGCATCGACTTCCAGCAATACTGCTTTTGGATCGGTCATTTTTGATTCCTTCCCTTGGCTAGGTAGAAAGATAAACTTCTTATTGATCTATCCCCAGGAAATATACAAGCGCAACTTGGCTGTCTTCACCCGCTGCGAGGAATCTGCTATATGCATTTCGAACGATGAAAATGTCTCCGAAGGGAAATGCCGCTATATGACGCCCGCCATCAATGCGGTTCGAAAGGCCAAAATTACCCATCAGGTGCATGAATATGCGCATGACCCTGCCAGCGACAGCTATGGCCTGGAAGCGGTGGAAAAGTTGGGGTTGCCGGCTGACAGGGTCTTTAAGACCCTGGTCGTCAGCATCGATAACCTTGAATTGGTGGTGGGCGTGGTGCCGGTCTCTTCCATGCTGAGCATGAAGCATTTGGCCAAAACCGTTGGCGCCAAGAAAGCAGCCATGGCCAATCCAGCGGATGTCGAGCGGGTGACCGGTTATGTGTTGGGCGGGGTCAGCCCCCTGGGCCAGAAGAAACGGCTTAAAACCATCATAGATGCCTCGGCCCAAACCTTTTCCACGATCTATGTCAGCGCGGGGCGTCGCGGCATGCAGATCGAGTTGAGCCCCCTGGACCTGAAAAAGCTGACCGGCGCCGTCTTTGCCGACATCAGCGCTGCTTCTTGAGATCCTGGCCCACGCTGAAGGCCTTGGCCAAGGGCGCGCCCAGTCCGTGGTAGCGCTTTTCCGCCCCCGGACTATAGATGATCGGCTTCAGCTTTTCCGCATCGGGCAGACCGTCCGTCACGCACGCCTCGGACACATGGGTCTCTTCGATCTGCCCGACGATCAGGGCGTGGCTGCCCAGATTCAGGATGTGGACCACCTTGCATTCCAGGTTCAGCGGGCACTGCTCGATGAGCGGTGCGGTTTTTAACTGCCCGTAGAAAACGGTGAAGTTGCAATCGGCGGCTTTATCCTGCTTGGTTCCCGAGACAATGCCGCAATAATCGGTCTCCTTGACCTGATCCTGGGACGGCACGTTGACCGAAAAGGTGCCGTTTTCCTTGATCCCTTTTAAGGTGTGGCGATGGTGCTGCAACGCCACGCTGACCATGGGCGGGTTGCTGCAGGCGATGCCGCTCCAGGCGGCGGTCATGAAGTTGGCTTTGCCGGCCACATTGGCACCGATCAAAAAGGCCGGCATGGGGTAGACGAGCGTCTGGGCGCCGAGCGTGATTTTTTTCATCCGGCTGCTTCCCTTTTTTTAATGGGTTTTGGCGGGCGCCGGCGGCGCCACGATCACGAGCCGGTCCGAGTGCCTCAAAACCCCTTTGGTGATGCTCCCGAACATGGCTTCGGCCAGAGCGCCACGGCGCCTCGAACCCAGGACGATGGCATCGCAATCGTGCGTCTGGGCCGTTCGGAGGATGGTTTGGACCACATCGCCTTCGGTCACGATGATATCGCCGGAGGAGGCCGCCGGCCCCTTTTTTTCCAGGTCTTTGGTGGCCACATCGTAAAAATGCTGAAGATCGGATCTGAGCGCGGCGATGTCGCGGCGTTTGCCCGACAGCGTGGCCCTGGCTTCCTCGGCCGCCTGTTTGCGGGCCGGCGCGATGGTCTCCAGATCGACAAAGGCCTGGACATTCGGATTGATCTCTTCCATGACGTAAAGGAACAATACCTGGGCTTTATAAGCTTGGGCCAGGCTCAGGGCGTAAGAAAACGCATGCTTCGAGACTTCGGAAAGATCGGAAGCGAAAAGAATTTTGCGGATTTCAGGTATCTTCTGCATATCGATGTTCCTCCGTTCATCGGGTTTTGTTCGCGTGCCGCCGCCAGAGGAGATATGGCTATGAAATCGATTATCTGCTCCAATACCTGATTGTCAATCCCTATTAAAAACGGAGGGCGAAAGGAAGCTGAGCGACGTGGGGCGACGCTTCGTGCTCAGCCTCCGCTTCGATCCTTGCATGGCGTGCCAAGGGACGCGGCATTCTCCGCGCACGATTGACGCTGGCCACCGGACAGGCCGAGCGCAGCACCACCTGTTCCACGGTGCTGCCCAAGAGCGCCTTTTCGGGATCGACCTCACGGGTGTGGTGGGCCATGACGATCAGAGAGGCGCTCTTTTCCCGGGCAAATTTCAGGATTTCCACATAGGGGCTCCCTTCGCGCACTTCGATTTCGAAATTATCGAACCCTTCCATTTGGGGGAGGTACAATTCCCCTATGCGACGACGTGCCTCGTCGAGGGTCCGCTCGATATCTTCCTGGCCAAGGGGGAGCCCGGGCGTTACCGAGAGATCGAGGGCATGGAACAAGTAAAGCTTGCTGCCGATATGTTTTGCCGTGCGGCAGGCGAACCTGAATGCGGCCATGGCCGCTTTGGAGAAATCGGTGCAAAAGACTATGTGATTGAAGAACCAAAAGCAGGTGTTGCACGGCCGGCTGACGATCAGTACGGGGCAGAGCGCACCGCGGGCGACCCGCTGCATGGTGCTGCCCACGATTGCCCGATAGCGATAGGCGCCGACGTCCTCTTCGCTGGCATGGGCGCCCATCACGATTAGGTCCACATCTTCTTTCCATGCCTTGCGCAAGATTTCGGTGGCCGGCGATCCCACCGCGCAATCGATCGTCACTTTCTCCATGCCTTCGAGCTGGGCGGCATAGGTGATTTGCATCTCCTCCTTGACCCAGGCGGCATAATCTTCATCGGGTGTTTCCACATCGCCGCTGCGCACATCGGTGATAAAAGGGCTTGCCCCTCTTGTGGGAATGCCGAATACATGGAAGACAAAAATTTCAGCATCATATTTTTTGGCCAGATCGAAAGCCACCCTGGCGGCATGGTCGCACGTCGGAGAAGATGTCGTAGCAAAAAGTATTCTCTTAAACATCGTTTGGCCTCCTTGTCTTTTAAAGTCGCCATAACGCCAGGGCGGTGCCACGTCCAATCAGGCGCTTCAGCGACTCAACGAATAAACCGCTTCCCGATCGTCGTGGGAGAATTTGATTAAACCGCTTTTGACCATATCCCACAGGCAGGTGGCCACCTGTTTCGGGTCTTCGTGCAGCCGGCCGGTCAAGTCGCCGAGGTTAACCGGCCCCCGGGTATCGCGCATCAACAGCAAGAGGCGTTGTTGCAGGAATTCTTCGGCCAGCACGGCGGAGAAATCGCGGTCGTACTCCAACGCATGGCGCTGGTCGCCGCGGTAATTGTCTTCTCCGGGCCGGCGCAGCCCGGCCGACAGCAGATGGCGGACGCGGGTGTTGTACTTGATCAGGTGGTAGAGGGCATCGATTTTCTCCTGGTCCTCCGGCCCCTTGACCAATGGCCCCATGGCGGCGATGGTCCGGGTGAAGCTTTCCACGGTTCGCACGAATTCCTGGGGGCGATTCAAATCGGCATGCGCCAGAGCGATGCGCTGCCGGTCAAAGCCGCACAGGCTTAACAGCTTTTTGATGGCATTGACCCGGCTCCAGGCGTGATCCAATCCATAGGAGTGATGACAGGTTTCGGGCATGCAGCCGACCAGCAGCAATCCCGGGGCTCCCTCTCTAAGCGCCAGAGCCATGACGCAGGCATCGATCTGGCCCACACAAGGAACGCCCAGCAGGTAGATGCGCGGATCGTACTTCAAGCCTTGCTTGCCGGCCACGTCGGCCG
>JAKAFO010000235.1 GCA_021819735.1 Deltaproteobacteria bacterium | reverse complement strand
GCCGAAAATAACCACGGAACGATAAGTATCTTTTGGGGTGTTGGCGTTGACCACATAGGCCTGACCAAGGAGGTAGCCGATCGCGTCGTCCGTTTCGCCGGTTTCGTCCAGCAGGCGGTCGCCGTCGTTGTCCATACCGTCCTGGGCCGTATCCGGCCGCGGGTATTCCCACAGGACAATGGATGCCAACGATGCCTCTGCACTGCCTGGGCCGACATCGTCCAAGCTGAAAAGGGTCTTGTAGGCACCGTAACCATCGCCTTGCGCTTCCCGCTGACGACTTTCCACCAACAGCCCGTAGCATCCCCGGCCGCCCTTGCCCAGACCGCCCACGAGATAACTTCGGCGCTGGTAAAGGCCTTCCAGTACCTCGCCGACATACGGCGGTCCATCCACGTAGAATTGATGGCGAGAGGGATATTCCGGAGAAGCCAAAGCAGCCAGGTGATCGAAAAGCAAATTGGGCACATAGGCGAAACGCTCCGCGCCGCTCCGGCTATCCAAGGCGTGCAGCATGCCGTCATTGGCCCCCACGAAAAGCGTCCGGCCAGCCACCACAGGCGTGGCATGCACCACATCGCCCAGCAGGGATGCGCGCGGGCGCAAGTGTTGGAATTCGCGGCCGCGCAAGTAGTCGAGGAGCTGCCGGGCTTCGGCTTCGTTGGCACTGCCGGCTTGCAGCATCTTTTTCTGAGCATCGGACAACGCATCGTAGCGGAAAGGAATCCCCTGGGGCTCCCGCCACGGCCCCCCGTAGGTCAGGATGCAGCGCTGGTCATAGAGGCCCTCCGAGGGTTGCAGTTGCGTCGAAGCCCGCCACAAAGCGGTTTCGGGCCGGTTGTCCAGGGTGCCGTCCGCTCCCAGGGCAAAGGCCAGCACGTCGCCGCTCCAATCGTCCGTGCGATAAAGAGCTTGGTAGACCACCGAGACGCCGTCCACGGCGGTGCCGCTGACGGCCAGACCCGAGGAGGAGACGGCGCTGCCGATGGCTTCCAAAATGCGCTCCATGGCCGATTTCAACGCCTGGGGGTCATCGGCCCTCCAATAGAGCCCCCGGCCGTTGACGGCCGCATGCCACAGGTCGTCCACGGTAGACGCCAATCCTGGCAAAGGCAGCGGCCATCTCGGATGTGGGGTATCCGGCAAAGCAAAGCAGGGATCATCCGCATAGCCGGGTTGGTCGGGCCGGCCGTCGGCATCGATGTCCTGCGGATCGAGGGTTCCATTGACGCCGAACGAAAGCACATGCGTCACCATATGTTGATGGGCCGCGCGGTCGCACCCCTGGGCCGGCACCAGGTCTTCCAGTCCGGGGGCCAGGTCGCTGCGATAGTAGAACATGGCCGCATCGGCCAGGGTATCGCCCCAGCGGTCGGCATACGGGGCGCCCTGATTGCCATCCGCATTGCCCACGCCTGAAAAGAGGCCGTTCCAGAAACCGTCGCTGAGCACCACGGCGTAGGCGCGCTGGCAGGCGCCCCCCTGCTCGGCCGAAAACCAGGGGGCGGCGCCGATGGATGATCTTTGGGTCTGATGGAAATAGCGGCCCACCTGATCCAATGCCTGACGCAAATTGGAAAACCCCCGGGAGTCGATCCGGTAGAGCGTATCGAGCAGCAGTTGGCTTTCATCCCGCCGCACCGCCGCGCCGGGCTCGGCCGCTTCCGGCGGAGCGCTGACATGCACCGGACGAACCCCCAGGCGGACGTCGCCGTTGACGGTATAAATCCCGATGTAGCATTGACGCGCCTCCGCGATGGCCTCGGCCGCCACCGCCTTGGCCGCGGTCTCGCGCCGGCGGTGATAGGTGAACCAGTTGGCGAAGTTTTGCAGCGCCTCGGCATCGGTTTGCGGCCGCTGATCTGGACCCCGGGCGTCCGGCGTCATGGGGCGCAGCCGGTTCTTGTCGGTTTCGGAAGTAATCGATATCAGTTCATTGTCTTCCACCAGCGCGTCACCGTCGTCCTCGAAGCGAAAGTAGCGGCGCCGATCGTCGTCCGGTCGGCCGGAGCGGTCCAGGCGTTGATCTGCATCGGTATCCTGCCAGGCGACCAGGTAGACGGACTCGCCCGGGTCCTGCACCCCGTTGCCGTTGCTGTCCGCGATGGTGAAGTAATGGGCATTGGGAACGGAGACCGTCTCCGCGCCACTGCGCACGCTGAAGAATTCGGCGCTCAAACGCAAACGGGCATTCCCGGGAGCGGTGCGCAGGGGGTCCGAAAACGGCCGGTCGGGGTCGGCCGGACCAAATGAGTGGCGCAACGTATCCGGCCAGGGGGCGTACCTGCGCTGGGGGTTGAAGTAAACACGGTTGTAGCCGTGCCACTGGGAGCGCCACAGGGGCCGTTGGGCCGGTCCCAAATCTCGGTGCAGGCCGTCATTGTGATCGGGGGCCGGCGCGTAGGCTTCGTCTGGAAAAAGGTAGTAGCGGTGACTGAAGAGCCCGTTGGGCTCGGGGGTCATGAATTCCCGGTCCATGCTGTCGGAATCGTCCCAAACGAACATCACCAGCGGTGGGGGAGCTGAAATTTGGGTGTCCAGCGGGACATCGCTGATCTCCACCGCCGACACCGGGCAGACGGTGAGCAAGAACGCCAGAAATAGCGGCACGCCGCCCCGCGCGATTGCTTGCACGCGTTGCGGCCATCTCCCATTCAGGTCAATCGTCTTCACTCTCGTACCTTTTAATAACGCAAGTAATAGCCCATCTCCACCAGGGTGCCGGTGCCGTACTTGTCGCAGCGGCCGTAGACCCGGTTTTGATAAAGACGCGATTGGGTCTGGACCAAAGAGCCGCCCGTGGCCACCTTCCATTCCACGGCGGCGATGAAGGTGTCGGGCGACATGGGGCTGACCAGGCCGTTGTCTTCTCCCAGGCCATCCACATCCCAACGCTTGAGGTCGCGGAAGTTGACCAGATTGGTCTCCGCCGCTTTGCGCGGATGGTGCCACGGCAAATACTGCTCGTTCAAATCCACGCTGGATAAGGCACTCAACCGCTGGACCCCTTCGGCCACGGCCCCCTCGGCCAGGCAAAAGGTCTCGCGGACTTCTCTTTCGTTGCGGCTGATTTTCAGTTCGACCCCGCTGGTGTTGAGGGCCGCAACTCCCAGGATGGTCAGCGCGGTCAGCACCATCAAGGTGATCACCAGGGCCGAACCGCATTGGCTGGAAATATCTCGTTCACGAAATCCCATGGGTTTTTCTCCTCCGTTTCTACCTCGTGTCCATCCAGGGATGAGATATTTTTGTCGAGTTCAAGGCGGACGAAAATTTTAACCGCAGGAATATATGGACATATTTCGAGGATTAAAATTTTCGCCCAACGCCGAAATCGGCAAAAATAGCCATTCCTGGATGGGCACTACCGCAGATTTCTCGCCTTCACGCAGTCATAGATCACCGGCACGCCTTGGCTTGAAACCTGCGGCCGAACCGTGACGCCGATGCGCTTGGTGCCCGGAAAGGGAAAGTCATCGTCCACTTCCCATTCAATACTGGCTTTGGCGCCGGGCAGCAGTTGCGGGCCGTGATCGGGGCTCTCGGGGTGATAGCCGTTGTCGCCGTCGGCCAGCGCCGGGTCGTCATAGTCCATGGATAAAATCGCCTCGATCTGCCCGGCCGCCTGGCGTGCATGATCGCTTCCCGAACGGGCCCTGGCCATGGCCGCCATGCCCACGTTTTGCATGGCCGCCACGGCCAGGATGCCCACGGAGAATATCGCCAGGGCGATCATCACCTCCACCAGCGTCAATCCCTTTGGAATGCGGCCTCGGATGCCCATGCTTCCCCCTTGTCTATAGATTGCGCCCGATGATGGTTGTTTGCGCCAGGCGCCGGACGAAACCATCTCCGGCCGCCTTCACGATGCGGTCGCCGACCACATAGGTGCTTTGATCCCCATGCCCCTGCAAGGGGAGCGGGCTCATGGCCAGCAACCACACTTGCACCGCTCGGATACGTGTAACCGGGACGGGCGGATCGATAGCGCCGCCGTCCCCGGCAGTAATTTGCAGGTCACCGTTGGCATCGTCATTCTCGTCGATGACCCCGTTGTTGTCGGTATCCAGGTGGGTGTCGAGCCGGTTGTCGTTGTCCGTATCCACGGCCCAGATGGGATGGGCGCCGCCGGCCCAGGTGTCCAAGCGGCCGTCGCCGTCCAGATCGACGCCATAGGCCAACCCCAGGGCCTGGATGTTTTCGGCCAGGGGGTTGCGCCCGGCGCCGTTGTCCCATGCCAGGTAGCGGCGGCCGGTCTCCTGGTCATCGCGTATTCGGAAATTGCAGTGTTCCTTGTTTCGATGGCTGTTGCGCGGGTCCGGATCGCCACTCTCATCCAAATCGACGGTGTAGAAAATGGCCGGCTGACCATCGGGGTCATCCCTTGTATCCACCAGATGATAGCGCCGCACATCCGTAATGCCGAACCTACCGCTGTCCTCGGGGTCATAACCCGCCAGACGCATCTGATCCTCCAGGATCACCAGGGCCCCGCGCAAATCCTGCTGTATCGATAGCCGGATCTGCTGGTTGCGATACTCCTTCTGATGCACGGCATACACCGTGTAGACCGCGCCCATGGCCACCATGCCCACCACCAGGGCGATCATCAGTTCCACGAGGGTGAAGCCAGGGGCGCCGATACCGGAGGTCTTCTTCATATTCTTCCTCAATGCCACCCGCCGCCTTGCCAGCGCGCCACCGAGATGCCGCCGGGTCCACGCACCTGGACCCGGTAGATGGCATGCTTCTCCTGGTCGGTCAGAAAGAGATTGACCGCCGCGGCCGAAGTGGACATGCCCTGGCAGTTGAAGGTGATCTGCGTTTTGGCGTCGTCCTTGTCCGGGCCGACGGTCAAGAAGCCTACGCCGCCCCTGTAGGACGCCAGATCCGTAGTCTGTCGATTCAGAGAGTTGCTATATTGGTTGGGCTTTGGCGCGTTGATGACAATGGCGCAGTTCTTCTTCTGGTTGATGGCCATGATGCGGGCCAGTTGCAGATCGGCACGCAACTGCTCGGCCGCCAGGCTGACGCCCTGGCGCTGGAACCAGACATTGAAAGCCGGCACGCAAAGCACCGTTGCAGTGATGATGGCGAGCACCATCACCGCTTCCATCAAGGTGAAGCCTTGAACCCTTTTCATCCGCATCCGCTCCCGCCGGTCACTCCGCCATAGCGGACGCACAAAGCATCCCCGGCCGGTTGACCGACTTCTTCAGTTATCTTTTCTTCAATAAGGTGGCGGCGTCCAAAACGGCACGCCAGACCCGGGAGGGTATCAGGTAAGATCTGGGGACATCGACGACACGGGTGTATCGCTCAAATCGAAGACTGCTGAAAATTGAACCGGTGGCGCTGTAAATGGCTTGCGGATGAAGGTCGCATGAACCGAACTTTACCTGTAACGGCCTAATTAAGCGCAACCGGCCCAATAGTCAACTTGATTTTGAAGGCGATCTATTTCAAGGTCACGTGGTACAGTTCGGCTTCGCCGCCTTCGGAAAAGGCGCCGAAAAGCAATGCTGCCGGCGCCCCTTCTACTTTGACATAGTAAGCGGTGGCCGGCGAAAGCGTGTTACGCAGGGCCCAGGCGTTAAACTCCTGGCGATTGAATTCCATTTTCAAGCCCTGCATGGGAAAGTTCAGCGTGCTGCTGCTGGGCAGTTGGCCCGCCGGGCCGACTGCCTGGAACTTGATCTCGCCTTGGTCCACGCCGAAGATGATGCCCGGCCACTCGTCCCGGGTGGGTCGCACTTCGAACCACTGGCCGAACTGGGGGTTGCCCACCATGTCCAGATGATAGGCGGTCGGCAGGTCCGGCACTTGCACGTGGGCTTTGGCCACCAGCTTGGCCGGCGTGGTCGCATCGCCGGCCGGCAGGATCACCGCGCGCTGCAAAGGGGTCGGCAGATCGGCGGCGCTGATGACTTCGGGGCCGGTTTGCAGCAGCACAATTGGGAACCCCTGGCCCCGCCGGGCCTGGATGCAAAGCGCGAGCAGGGAGAGCCCATAGCGCGTCTCGGGCTTTTGCCAGGCCGCCTTATTGCCCATGATGGCCCAGAAGGCGCATTGGGGGTTGACCAACTGCTCCTTGGGGCCCATCCAGGCCATGGCGGCCAGATCGTCGTTCCATTGGTGACCGCCGGGGTTCAGTCCATAGCTCTTCAACTTGGCCATCACCGCCTGCACTTCTTTTTCGGGGACGGACAGGGCGCTCAGCCAAATGCTTTTCATGGATTACCCTCCGAAAACGACGCTGAAGCCACCCTCGGCGTCCAGATCGAGACGCACCGAGGCCGGCATCTGGCCCGTGCTCATGTAGGCCAGAATCTCCTGGGACATGCGCGGCATGATCGTGCCGCTCATGATGTAGTCGATGTTGCGCGCGCCGGTCTCCACCTCGGTGCAGCGGGCCGCGATCTGGTCGATCACGGCCTGGGAGTAAGTCATGGCGATCTTGTGGGTGGCGTCCAGGCGGCGTACCAGCTTCTCCATCTTGAGCACCACGATCTGCTTGAGCACATCGGGCGCCAGAATCCTGTAGGGAATGACGTTCATGCGCGCCAGCAGCGCCGGCTTGAAGTAATTGCTCAGGATCGGCCGCACGGCGCCGGCCAGGGTTTCCACGGGGATGGCCGCATCGGCCGCACACATTTCGGTGATCACGTCGGTGGCCAGGTTGCTGGTCAAGAAGAGCACGGTGTTTTTGAAATCGATCTCGCGGCCCTCGCCGTCGGCCAGCATACCCTTGTCGAACACCTGGTAGAAGAGGTTCAAGACTTCCGGGTGGCCCTTTTCCACCTCGTCGAGCAGGACGACCGAATAGGGGCGCTGGCGCACGGCTTCGCTGAGCACGCCGCCTTCGCCGTAGCCCACATAGCCCGGCGGCGAACCGATCAGGCGGCTCACGGTGTGCTTCTCCTGGAATTCGCTCATGTTGATGGTGACGATGAAGTTCTCGCCGCCGAAGAGCAGGTCGGCGATGGCCAGACCCGTCTCGGTCTTGCCCACGCCGCTGGGTCCGGCCAGCAGGAAGACGCCCAGGGGCTGGTTGGGGTCCTTGATGCCGGCCTTGGCCGCCTTGAGCACCTGGGCGATGGCGCCCATGGCCTGGTCCTGGCCCTTGATGCGCTCCTTGAGCCGCGATTCGAGTTGCAGCATGTTGCGCGCCTGGTCGCGCATCACCTTGCCCAGGGGGATGCCGGTCCAGTCGGAGACCACCTTGGCCACCACGTCGGGGTCCACCTCGGTGCGCACCATGGCGCCGTCGACCTGAACCGCGGCCAGTGCTTTGGTGGCTTCATCGAGCTCGGCCTGGGCGGCGCTCTTGTCGCCGCCGGCCTGGATCGCTTCGGCCAACCGGCCGCGGATCTCGATCACCTTGTGGGCCAGGGCCTGTTCGTTGCGCCAGCGCTGGCGAATCTCTTCCACCTCTAGGAGCAGTCCTTCCCGTTCTTCGGTGAGCAGCTTCTCGTGCTCGGCATCCACGCCCACGCCGTGATTGCGGTCGCGGCCGATGGCGTCCAGTTCACGCGCCAGGGCCTGGATGCGGCGCTCCTTGTCTTCGATGACGTCCGGCTTGGCCGTCAGCAGAATCTTGACCCGCGCCGCGCTGGTGTCGAGCAGGTCCACGGCCTTGTCCGGCAACTGCCGGCCTGAGATGTAGCGACTGGACATCTCGGCGGCAGCCTCGATGGCATCGTCGCGCACCACCACGTGGTGGGCCTCTTCGTATTTGCTCTTCAGGCCCCGCAGGATGAGCTTGGCCATTTCGGTCGAAGGCTCGTCCAGCTTGACCAGTTGGAAACGCCGCGCCAAGGCCGCGTCCTTTTCGAAGTACTTCTTATACTCCGACCAGGTGGTGGCCGCCACGGTGCGCAGCTCGCCGCGCGCCAGGGCCGGCTTGAGCAGGTTGGCGGCGTCGCTCATGCCGGCCGAACCGCCCGCACCGATGAGGGTGTGGGCTTCATCGATGAAGAGAATGATCGGCTTGACCGAGGCCTTGATTTCGTTGATCACCGACTTGAGCCGGTTTTCAAATTCGCCCTTCATGCCAGCGCCGGCTTGCAGCAAGCCCATGTCCAGCCCCAGGATCGAGACATCCCTCAGCAGCTCGGGCACATCGCCTTCGACCACCCGCAACGCCAGGCCTTCCACCACGGCGGTCTTGCCCACGCCGGCCTCGCCCACCACGATGGGGTTGTTCTTGCGCCGCCGGGCCAGGATGTCGACCATCTGGCGGATTTCGCGGTCCCGGCCGAAGACCGGATCGATATCGCCGGCCGCGGCCTTGGCCGTGAAATCGGTGCAGAAACGCTTCAAGGCCGTGGCTTCGCCCGGGGGGCCGGCCTCGGCCTCTTCGGACACCTCTTTGACGGCGTGTTCGGCCGAACCCTTCACCAGGTCCCAGAAGCCTTTCATCAGGGCGTCGCGGCTGATGGTGGTCAACAGCTCGACATAGCGCCCGCCGGCCAATTGCCGCGGCCGGTTGAGAAAGGCCGACAGCAGCGCCCCCGTGCGCACCCGGGCTTCGGAAAGATCCACCGACGCCA
>JAKAFO010000006.1 GCA_021819735.1 Deltaproteobacteria bacterium | reverse complement strand
CCAATGTCCTGAACCGCAAAGCCGAGCAGTTCTACCAACGCCATGGGGCCACCGTGGCCGAACCGGCCCTGGAGTCCGGAACCGACCCGGTCGGCAAGCGCCTCATGACCACCCGCTACTGCCTCCGACACCAGCTCGATGCCTGCCCGAAGTATTCTAAGCGCAACCCTGCCCCAAAAGAGCCTCTCCGCCTGAGCGACGGCCAGCGCAAGTATCGGCTCGCCTTCGACTGCCGGCGCTGCGAAATGCATGTGGATCGGGAAGACGCGTGACCAGCGCTTCTATCGCGCTTGACGATGTGTTATGATGCGCCAACGACGCTTTCATCCGGAGTAAATCAGGTATGCGTTACCAAGGCACCATCATCCGACCCTTCAGCGAAGCCGACAGCTACCTGCTGCAGTGCACCCTGGGGTGTTCTCACAACCAGTGCACCTTTTGCGGTACTTACAAGGACAAGTCCTTTCGAATCCGGCCGTTGCAGGAGATCAAGGAAGATATCCGCATGGCACGGCAGCATTTAGGCGATGCGCGCAAAGTGTTTCTATGCGACGGCGACGCCATTGCCATGCCCACCGACATGCTGCTGGCGATCCTGAAGGAACTCTATGCCGCCTTTGCCTCCCTGCGTCACGTCGGGACCTATGTCGGTCCCCAGAGCACTTTGGGCAAAAGCATGGAGGAACTCAGGGCCCTGCGCGCCGCGGGGCTGACCAAGGCATATCTCGGTGTGGAGACGGGCGACGACCGCCTCCTGGGCCAAGTCCGAAAAGGGGTCGACGCGCCGCAAATGTTGCTGGCAGGCCGGAATCTGGTGGCGGCGGATTTCAACCTTTCGGCCATGGTGTTGCTGGGGTTGGCCGGCCGGGGTGAAGGCTCCCAGCTTCATGCCCAGGCCACGGCCTACATGATCAATGCCATGGGCCCGCGCTACCTGGCGGCCATGACCGTGACGCCGGTGCCGCGCACGCCGCTGTTCCGGCAGGTCCAGGCCGGTGAATTCCAACTGCTCGATGCATTCGAGACCCTGGCCGAAATGCGCACGCTGCTCGACTGCCTCACCCTCGATCCGCTGAAATTCGTGGGCGTGCACGCCTCCAATTACCTGCCGGTCAACGGCACGCTGCAGCGCGATAAAGCCGGGATGCTCGCCCTGCTGGATGAAGCGATTCAGAGCAGGGACCCGCGCCTGCTGCGCAGCGACAGCCAACGCGGGCTATAGAGTAACGCATTTACCATGACCGAATGCCGCCATACCCAGCTTGTGTTGCTGCCCCAAAACCGCAAACGGCTGCGCTGCCGACGCTGCCATTTGACGCTGACCGCCGAGGAACTCGCCGGCGACTACTGCCCTGAATGCTTCGAAACCAGCGGCGCGCGCCAAGCTGACTTCGAAGTCTTGGAGAGCCTGGAAGAAGTTCGATATCGCTGCGAGCAGTGCGGGGCCATCATAGAATATCGACCCCGCGAAAACGCATGAATCGCAAGACACACGGGCTGCGCTTAATCCCTTTCAAGGGCCTGCCTTACCTTGGCCCCAAGCTCCACCATGGTGAACGGCTTCTGGAGATACACGACCTTTTCCTCCAGAACACCCCGATGGGCGATCACGTCGGCCGTATAGCCGGACATGAAGAGGGTTTTCACCCCGGGATAGAGGGCATGGACCCGATCGGAAAGTTCTTTTCCGTTCATGCCGGGCATGACCACGTCGGTGATGAGCAGGCGTATTTGGCCCCTGTGTTCGGCTGCGAGACGAACTGCGTCTCGGGGTGTATTCGCGCAAATGACCCTGTACCCCATGCCTGCAAGCATGGCCTGCGTCAGTTTCATGATCGAAAGATCATCCTCGACCAGCAGCAGCATTTCATCGTGACCGTATTGGATCGCTCCCATAGTTTCACCAATGTGCTCCGCCGCTTCCCCTCCATGACGCGGGAAATGGATCCCGAAAGTGGTTCCTTTGCCTGGCTGGCTGCGGACATCGATGAATCCGTTGTTCTGCTTCACAATACCGTAAACCGTTGCCAAACCGAGGCCGGTTCCATGATCCATGTCTTTGGTGGTGAAAAACGGTTCGAAAATTCGATCGAGGGTTTCTTTGTCCATGCCGCATCCATCATCGCTGACGCGAAGAAGGACGAATTCGCCCGGTGATGCATCGGCGTGATCGGCGCAATACGCCTCATCCACGGCCACGTTGCGGGTTTCGATGGTCACCTGACCGACCCCTGAAATGGCGTCCCTGGCGTTGACACACAGGTTGGCCAAAACCTGCTCAACCTGCGTGGGGTCGATTTTGACCGGCCACAACTTCGGGGCCGGAAACCAGCCGATGTGGATGTCTTCCCCGATGAGACGGTGGAACATTTTGAACATGCTTTCAACGATTTGATTTAGGTCGAGCACTTTGGGGGAGATGGTCTGTTTGCGGGCAAAAGCCAGAAGCTGCCGAGTGATCTCGGCGGACTGATTGGCGGCTTTAAGAATTTCCTGGAGTTCGGAGCGAAGAGGCCCGGCCGCGCCGTTCTTGATAAGCGCCAGCTCCGTATACCCCAGGATGACGCTGAGCATGTTGTTGTAGTCGTGGGCAACGCCGCCGGCCAGCCTTCCCACCGACTCCATTTTCTGGGCCTGGGCCAACTGTTCCTGAAGTTTTTTCCGCTCCTGCTCCGATTTGGTTATTTCCGTAATGTCTCTGAATTCCGTGGTTCTGACGATTTTACCTTTATAGGGGATATTCCTGGCCTCGATGCGCAGCGGATACTCTTGCCCGTCCTTGCGGAGTCCTTTGGATTCATAGGGCTTTTCGTAACCGCCGACGATCCTCTGCATGACCAGGCCGCGCGACGATTCGGCGATCAGCATCAGACCGTTCATGCCCTTCAATTCTTCCACGGTATAGCCGGTCATTTCAGCCAGGCCCTGGTTGCACTCCAGGATGATGCCTTTGTCGTGGATGGCGATTCCACCGAAGGAGGCGTCGTGGAGCGCCTTGAATCGGGCCTCGCTTTCCTTCAGGGTCTGCTCCGCATGCTTTCTTTGCATGATATCGTGATAATTGCCCAGAATCCCTTGGATATCGGGATCGTGAAGCAGGTTGACCCCGGAAAACGCGATCCATCGGTAGCTGCCGTCCCCGCACTTGTAGCGGCATTCGGCGGTCTCCATGATGCCGGGTTTGCCCATCAGCGCCATGAAAAAGGCCTGCATGGCTTCGAGATCGTCCGGATGGACAAGGTCCCATGCCTCCTTTCCGACCAAATCTCCGGGTTTCCACCCAAAAAGTTTCTCGATGTTAGGGCTTTTGTATCTATTGATGCCATCCTGGTCGATAATGACAATAACATCGCCGATATTGGCCACCATTTTGCGCTGGACCGCTTCGCTTCGCCGGAGGTTCTCTTCCATTTTTTTTCGGTCGGTGATGTCGACGGCGGAGCCTTCGATAACCCCCTCCTCGGGAAAGAAGGCGGCGGCAACCAGGACCCATACGATGGTTCCGTCTTTGCGGCGGATTCGGGTATCATAGTCGCTCACCGATCCTTTTTCTCTGACTGTCTTGAGGATCTCGGCCCTGGCGTTGGGGTCAACCCAGGCATCGGCCGGATTGAATCCCGCCATGCAAGCCTCCACATCGGAATAACCGGCCATTTCCGCGTAGCGTTTGTTGATCTCGATAAGCCGGCCGTCGTGGCTGATTCGAAACAGGGCGACTTGGGCGTTGTGGAAAAGGGAGTGGTACTTTATTATCGTTACTTCGGCGTCTGCACGCGTTGACAATTGTTTTTCAAGCGCTCGAATCCGTTGTTCGAGTTCTTCGTAGCTGGGTTTTTGGGCCATGGGGGCGCATCCTTTTTAATCGCTTTCGATCTATCTGCTACGAAAAAGCAAAGTCGGTGTTACCATCGACGTTACACGCCCATTTTCCGAATGGCACTATTTACCGTCCATCTTGAAGCGCCGCGAAGGCTTATTCCATTGAGCGGCGTGGCGTCCGCGACGCCTAAGTCAAGGCTTCCGTGGCGCCCCCCTGCTGCTCTACGACCATGTGCTTCAGCGGTTCGTCGCTGAAGCTGGGAAACTCCTGGATAAACTGCCGGTCGAGCAGTTGGGTGGAGAGAATGGCCACCAAGGCCATGTTCTCGCGTTCGCTTACCAGGCGGCCTTCCTGCTGCTGGCACTTGGCCACCAGGCGCTGGACCTTGGCCGGGTCGAAGTAGCCGGAACGCTTCAGGCCGGTGTCCGAGAGCAGCTCGGCGACGTAGGCCGGGGGATTGGCGCCCATGAAGCAACGGCTGATAGGTGCCCGGTAGGGTTGCTTGGGCCGGTCGATGACCGAGGCCGGCACCTGGCCGCGGGCCATGCGCTTGAGCAAGTACTTCTCGGTGAGGCCGTTGAGCCGCAGCTTGGCCGGCAGGCGCGCGGCCATCTCCACCACGCGGTAATCGAGGAAGGGATAGCGGCCCTCGATGGAGTTGGCCATGGCCATGCGGTCTCCCTGGGAGGAGAGCAAATAGTTGGAGAGAAACAGGGTGTTCTCCAGATACTGGGCCTTGGCCAGGGGCGACCACCGGTGGAACGCGGCTGGCAACTGTTCCACGATGCGCTGGGTGAAAGCGTCCAGGTCGCCGGCCGCGGCGCGCAGGTCGGCGGAGAAGAAGCCTTTGAGCTGGCTGGTGTTGAGCCAGCGCACCATGTGGGAGTAAACCGGAGAGTCCACCTGCTCCAGGTTCTTTTTGAAGAAGCCGATCAAAAAGGCGTTGGGCCGGCCATCGGCCTGTTCGAAGATGTCGGGGTAGAGTTTTTTGAGCAGAAAAGGCCGCAGGTTCGATTCGGGATGGCGCGCCCAGAAGCGCCGGATCGTGGCCTCCTTGAAGATATCGTAACCGGCGAAGATCTCGTCGGCGCCCTCACCGGTGAGACCCACCTTGAAATCGCTTCGCCGCACCAGCCCGGAGAGCATCATCAGCGGCGCCGGCGCGGTGCGGATCATGGGTACCTCGGCATGCCACACCACCTGGGGGAAGATCCGGCCGATATCGTCATAGGTGCACTGGATGGCGCGGTGCTGGGTCTGGATGGCCTGCAGGGCGGCCTGCTGAAAATGGGTCTCGTCGAAACGCTTGTCGCTGAACTGCACCGAGAAGGTGTTGAGCCGGTTGTTGAAATTGTTGTGCACCAGGGTGCTCAGATAGGTGGAGTCGATGCCGCCGCTCAGGTAGGCCCCCACGGGTACGTCGGCGCGCAGCCGGATGCGCGAGGCATCCAGCAGCAGGGCGCCCATCTCCTCTTCCCACGCCTCCAAGGAGCGCTCGTCGGGCGCCTCTTCATGAAAGGTCAGTTGCCAGAAGCGCCGGATGCGCAGGCCGTCTGCGTCGAAGATCGCCAGGTGGCCCGGCGGCAGTTGGTGGATGCCCTCGAAGGCCGTCAGCGGGTCCACGGGGGTCCAGCAGGTGAAGACATCCGACAGGGTCTGGGGGTTGAGCCGCCGGGGAATGCGCCCATCGGTGAAGAGCGCCTTGATCTCCGAAGCAAAGTGCAGCCGGCCGCTGTCCAGATGGTAGAAGAGCGGCCGGATGCCCACGCGGTCGCGGCCCAGCAGCAGGCTGCGCTTGCGTTCGTCCCAGATGGCGATGGCGAACTGGCCGTTGAGGTAGCTAAAAACCTCGGGGCCGTGCTCTTCGTAAAGGTGCACGATCACTTCGGTGTCGCTCTGGGAGTAAAAACGATGGCCGCGCCGGATCAACCCTTCGCGCAGCTCGGGATAGTTGAAGACCTCGCCGTTGAAAACGATCCAGACGTTGCGCGTCTCGTTGTGCATGGGCTGAAATCCGCCGGACAGATCGATAATGCTCAGGCGCGCATGGCCCAGGCCACACGCGTCGCCCAGGTAAAGGCCGGTGGCATCGGGGCCTCGATGGCTCATGGCCCGCAGCATGCGGTTCAGGATCGGCTCCTGGTTCTCTGGACTCTTGAAGTTGGCGATGCCGGCGATGCCGCACATGGAGGGGCTCCTGTCGTTTAGGCTGAAGGCCAAGGACCGACGGCGGAAGGTGCAAAAGACGCCAACCCGCCCGTCGATGTTTTCATCGAATGCTTAGTAAGTTACACGTTTATGGGCCGTTGGCAAGACGGTAAAAAGGTCGGCCGGGTCAGGCAAGTTGCCCGACCCGGCCGATGTGGTTTTCGTTGGCCCTATTTGGGATTAAATATCGAAGTAGAGGGCGAATTCATGGGGATGCGGCCGCAGTTTGACCGGATTGACTTCGTGCTTGGTCTTGTAGCTGATCCACATGTCGATGGCGTCCTGGGTGAAGACGTCGCCCTTGCGCAGGAACTCGCTGTCTTCGGTCATGGCCTTCATGGCTTCTTCCAGGGAGCCTGGGGCCGAGGGGATCAGGGCCAGCTCCTCGGGCGGCAGGCCGTAGATGTCCTTGTCCAGGGGATCGCCCGGATCGATCTTGTTCTCGATGCCGTCCACGGCGGCCATCAGGCAGGCGGCAAACGAGAGATAGCCGTTGCAGGAGGGGTCGGGCGTGCGGAACTCGATGCGTTTGGCCTTGGGCGACGCCGAATACATGGGAATACGGATGGCGGCGCTGCGGTTGCGGCTGGAGTAGGCCAGGTTCACCGGCGCTTCGAACCCGGGCACCAACCGTTTGTACGAGTTGGTGGTGGGGTTGGAGAAGGCGCAGATGGCGCGGGCGTGTTTCAAAATGCCGCCGATGGCATGCAGGCCCATCTGGCTCAAGCCGGCATACTTGTCGCCGGCAAAGAGGGGCTTGCCGCCCTTCCAGATGCTCATGTGGGTGTGCATGCCGCTGCCGTTGTCCTCGAAAAGCGGCTTGGGCATGAAGGTCACGGTGTGGTTGTGGCGGTAGGCGACGTTCTTGAGCACGTACTTGAACCACATCAACTGGTCGGCCATCTGCACCAGGGGCTTGAAGCGCATGTCGATTTCGCACTGACCGGCGGTGGCCACTTCATGATGCTGGGCTTCGATCTCGATGCCCAGGGCCTGGAGCACCAGCACCATCTCGGTGCGCAGATCCTGGAATTTGTCCATGGGCGGCACCGGAAAGTAGCCTTCCTTGTGACGCGGCTTGTAGCCCAGGTTGGGGCCTTCGTCGCGGCCGGTATTCCAGGCGCCTTCGATCGAGTCGATGCTGTAAAAGGCTTTGTTGGATTTGGACTCGAAACGGATGTCGTCGAAGATGAAGAATTCGGCTTCCGGACCGATGTAGGCCACGTCGCCGATGCCGCTGCTCTTCAGATACGCTTCGGCTTTCTTGGCGATGAAGCGCGGATCGCGGCTGTAGGGCTGACGGGTCACCGGATCGACGATGTCGCAAATCAGCACCAGGGTCGTCTCCTTGAAGAAGGGATCGATCTTGGCGCTGGCCGGGTCGGGAATCAGCAGCATGTCGCTGGCGTGGATCGGCTGCCAGCCGCGGATGCTCGAACCGTCGAAGCCGTAACCGTCCTCGAAATTGCCTTCATCCATTTCGCTGGCCGGGACGGTCAGGTGCTGCCACAGTCCCGGGAAATCCATGAAGCGCAGATCGATCATTTTGACGTTTTTGTCTTTGACCAGCTTAAGTACATCTTTGGGTGTCATATCTTCTCCTTTTCACCATTTCCGCATTTAGCGTTTATATGAGGCACTTGGGTACTGCTTCGCGGTGCTTCAGCTCTAAAATGGGTACTTTCGACGCTTCCGCCGTTCCGATGCGGGAGTTTGGTGCCAGCTTTTGCGGAAGCGCCAATCCTTTATCAGATGGCATCCTTGCCGGTTTCACCGGTACGCACGCGGATGGCCTGCTCCACGGGGTAGACGAAGATTTTGCCATCGCCCAGCTTGCCGGTGTGGGCCGCCGTTTTGATGGTGGCGATGACCTTGTCCACCCAATCGTTTTCCACGATGATCTCCAGCTTGATCTTGGGGATGAAATCCACGACATATTCGGCGCCGCGGTAGATCTCCTTGTGACCTTTCTGGCGGCCGTAGCCTTTGACTTCCGAAATGGTCATGCCCTGAATGCCGATTTCGTTCAACGCTTCCTTGACGTCATCCAGCTTGAAGGGCTTGATGATCGCTTCGATCTTCTTCATAACGCCTCCTCCTTAAATCTATTAAATTTCAGCCAGCGGATCAGCCTTGAATTTCAAAACCGCGCTCGCCGTGGAACGCGCCGTCGAGCCCGACGATTTCGCTCTCGGCATCGATGCGCAAGCTGCCGGTTACCAATCGCGTGATACCGATCACGATCAGGGTGGCCACGCCCGAATAGGCGGCCGTGCCGACGATCGAAAGCGCTTGAATCCAAAGTTGCTTGGGATTGCCGTACAGCAGCCCGGTCCCCAGGGAGTTCACTGCCGGGTTGGCGAAAATTCCCGTGGCCAAGGCGCCCCAAATCCCGCAGATGCCGTGCACGCCAAAGGCGTCCAGGGAATCGTCGTATCCCAATTTGTGCTTCAGCTTGGTCACGAACACAAAACCCAGCGCACCCGCGCCCATGCCGATGATCAACGAGGCGCCCAGCCCCACGAAGCCGGCCGCCGGCGTGATGGCCACCAGGCCGGCCACGGCCCCCGAGGCCAGACCCAGCAGGGTGGGTTTCTTCTCCAGGGCCCACTCCACGCACATCCAGGTGAGCGCCGCGATGGCCGCGGAGGTGTTGGTCACCAGGAAGGCCGATCCGGCCACGCCGTCGGCCGCCAGCTGACTGCCGGCATTGAAGCCGAACCAGCCGAACCAGAGCAGGGCCGCGCCCAGGGCCGCCAGGGTGACGCTGGAGGGGAACATGGCCTCACGACCGTAACCGATGCGCTTGCCCAGCACCAGGGCAACCACCAGGCCGGCCACGCCAGCGTTGATGTGTACCACAGTGCCGCCGGCGAAATCCAGGGCCCCCATCTTGGCCATCCAGCCGCCGCCCCAGGCCCAGTGGGCCACCGGGCAGTAGACCAGGGTCACCCATAGCAACGAGAAAACCAGCCAGGAGGAGAACTTGAGCCGATCCACGACCGAACCGATCACCAGCGCCAGGGTAATGCCCGCGAAAGTCATTTGGAACAGTACGAAGACGTACTGCGGAATCGTGCCCTGGATGGAAGCGACCGTGATACCGCTGAGCAAAAAGTAATCCAGACCGCCGATCATTCCGCCCTTGTCCGGACCGAAGGCCAGGCTGTAACCGTATACCACCCAGATGACGCTGGCCAGGCAGTACGCGGTGAAGGTCATGGCATAGGTGTTGAGCAGGTTCTTGTAGCGTGCCAGGCCACCATAAAACAGGGCCAGACCCGCGGGGGTCATCATCATTACCAGGGCTGTGGAGACGATCATCCAGGCTGTGTCACCGTTGTTGATCGCGGTCTCGGCCGCGAAAGCAGGCGTGGCGGCAATCAGAACGAGTGCAGCAAGTTGCCAGAGTGCTCTATGTACCATTCGTTTTTTCCTCCTTCAATCGTTAAATCGACCGGGCAGCCGAATACAAACCTACTGCAACACCGCCGCGATGGTCTTGCGTATTCGATCCACATCGTCCGGCGCGTCCACTTTCTCGCCGTCGAAGCTGCGCACGTAGAAGACATCCACCACCTGATCCACCTGGGTGGCGATCTTGGCGACCCAGATGTCCAGCCGACAGCGGAAAATCGCATCGGTGATGCGGTAGAGCAGCCCGGGGAAATCCCAGGCGATGACTTCGACGATGGTAAAGAAACTCGAGGTTTCGTTGTCGATGGCCACGGTCTGGGGCCGCTCCTTGGAAACCAATTGGATGGAGCGGAACCCGAGCCGCTTTTCGGCCAGCTCGGCCGACAGGTCCAGTCGATCGGCCAGGGCCGCCTCCAGATTGCCTGCGGCGCGCTGCCAGCGCTCCTCTTCGAAGAGCACGTCGGGCGGCGGTTTGACCTCGAAGATATCCAGGGCCACATTGTTGCGCCACGTAAAGATGCGCACATCCAAAATATCGATGCTGTTGAGCGTCAGCACGCCGGCCACGCGGGAGAGCAAGCCGGGCCGGTCCTTGGCGCACAAGGTGATGGTGCGGGTCTGGCCATCGGCCGACTTGTCGATGCGCCAGACGAAGGATTTGTCCTGGAGCTGGCGGTAGAGCGCCATGTGCTGGGGAATCTCCTGGGAAGGCGTATGGAGCATATAGCGCGGCGCCATGAACTTGAGCAATTCGGCGTTGGCCTTGCGCTCTTCGGCCGTGCTGGCCACCTCGAGAACGCGCTCGCGCTTTTCTTCCATGATGCGCATGGCCCGCCTGGAGACCAGTTCGCCCTTTTCCATGACGTTGAGGGTCTTTAAAAAGAGCGACCGCATCAGCGAAGCGGTCCAGTCGTTCCAGGCCTTGGGGCCGGTGGCCATGGCATCGGCCACGCTGAGCAGGTAGAGCATCTTGAGCCGCTCGGGCTTGACCACGCGCCGGGCCACGTTCAGAGCCGTCTCCTCGTCGTTGATATCCCGGCGCGTGGCGGTTTCGAAGAGCAGCAGATGGTCGCGGATCAGGAAGACCACCGCCTCGATCTCGGCCTCGCTCAATCCCTTCTGGGCGCAAATTTCGGCAGCCATGGCGGCGCCGCGTTCGGAGTGGCCGGAAGTCGGCTCGGCCTTGCCGATATCGTGCAGCAAGGCGGCCCACAACAGCACGCGCTTGTTACGGATCTCCGTGTAAAATTTCTGGGCCAGCGTGTCCGGCTCGTCGCTTTTGGCCGTGCCGATCTGCTTGAGCAGCCCCACGGTGAGCAGCAGGTGGCGCGCCACCGGATAGAGATGGTACTGGTCGAACTGGATGCGGTTGACCAGCCCCTTGAACTCCGGGATGTAGCGCACCAGAAAACCGGTATCCAGCATGGCGTAGAGGGCGTTGAACTCTCCCGCGGGCTTGGCCAGAACCCGTTCGAAGATCTCGGCCACTTCCGGCGAGCCGCGGAACCAACTCTGGGTAACGACATCGGAGAACTCCCGGATCAGGCGGCGCGCCTCGGCGCTCAACGGCGCCTTGTGCACCGCGCTTTCGGCGAAGATCTTCACCAGCAACAGCGGATCGTTGAGAATCGCCTCGGGCGAAACGAAGTTGAGCATGCCGCGGTTGAACTTGAGCCCCTGGACATCGGTGGTTTTCAGCGCCTTGTTCTTGCGCTTCAGGCGCTTGCGCTGGTCAAGCTCATAAACGAAAACGTCATAGCACTGCTTGACGAACTCCATGTGGCCATGCAAATCGCCCAGCAGTCGCTCCACCGGCAGATGGCCGTTGAAACCCTTGACCTTCATCGCCTCGGCCAGGCGCGTCTGGTGCTCCAGGTGCAACTGATCGCATTTGCGGCCCATGAGCAGATGCAGTTGATTGCGCACCGTCCAGACGAAATCCAGCGAACGGCTCAGCTTTTCGTACTCGTTGCTGGAAAGGTAGCCGTAGTACTCCAGGTCGCGGGCCTGCTTGATGTCCGATTGAATGCGGGCGATCCACAGCATGGTGTGGTAATCGCGCAGGCCACCCTGGCCTTCCTTTAGATTGGGTTCCAGCAGATAGGCGCTGTCGCCGAAGCGGGCGTGGCGCTCGGTGTTGCGCTCCACCAGTTGGGCAATGATCTGGGCCGGCTTGACGCCGATCAGCTTGACCCGCATCCGGTCCATCAACTGGTGGTAAAGGGGCGACATGCCGCACACGAAACGGCCGTCGATCAAGGCGGTGAGCACCTCCAGGTCCTGACGGGCCAGTTGAATGCAATCCTTGATGGAACGCGTGGCGTGGCCCACCTCCAGCCCAAGGTCCCAGAGCGGATAGACGATCTCGCGCACCAGGGCTTCGGCCTCGGGCGGCACTTTGTCTTCGAACAGAAAGAGCAGATCGATGTCCGAATAAACGCATTGCTCGGCTCGGCCATACCCGCCCAAGGCGATCATGGCGTAGGGGTTGCGCATGATGCCCATGCGCGGCCCGACGGCGCTGTGAGCGAAACTGGAGAGGAAATAGTCGTCCACGGCCGCCGCGTGGATCTTGAGAAATTCCTGTGCCTTGGTGTTATCCACCATGGACAACAACTGCTTGCGCCGGGCCTTGAAGGTCTCGGTGGGTTGCGTGCTTTCCATGGTATTGGACATTGGCATCATGCGGCTCGCGGGCTCCTGATCGATCCGAGCTTCAGCGCCCGGCGCTAACCATGGCACCGGTTCGGAAGCAAAGAGTTGCTGTATGTATCGCAATAGGTGTGCCACGACGATTTTTGTCCGTTTTCTGATTTAATTACAGTCAACTAAACAAGATGTAGGTTTACATGAATATTTGATTCAAACAACAAAATTGTCGTATCTTGGTCGATGGGATCTACACATTTGTAATACAGCCATGGCATTCCAGGGCGCTCGCGGTTTTTGATGAAGCGGCCGGAGGATCCGCTATCCCTCCGGCCGCTTGAAATACCGCTACACCTTCTCAAATCAACCCTACCCCTGCCTCATGGCGACGGGAGCGCCGACACCGATGGCAGCTGCCGAAGGCTGGCTGGGCAGGCCGGCGATACCGCCGTGGCTGGCGATGCCGAAATCGGGGTAAGCCACGCCGCCATGCTCGGCCAGATCGAGCCCTTCCAATTCCTCTTCAGGGGACACGCGCAGGCCGACAGTTTTGCTGAGCAGCTTGAACAACGCGTAGGCCAAGGGAAAGGTCCATACAAAGCAGGCAAAGATACCCAGCAGCTGCACGCCAACCAGGTGAAGACTGGTACCGGTAATGTTGAAGATACCGGCCGCCAGGGTCCCCCAGATGCCATTGACCGCATGCACCGAAACGGCGCCCACCGGGTCATCGATCTTGATGCGGTCGATGAAGATAACGGAGAAAACCACCAGGACGCCCGCGATGGCGCCGATGATAATCGCGCTGCCGGGGCTCACATTGGCGCATCCGGCCGTGATGGCCACAAGACCGGCCAGGACGCCGTTAAGGGTCATACCGATGTCAGGCTTGCCGAATTTGAGCCAAGAAACGAACAGGGCCATACACCCCCCCGCACAGGCCGCCAGGTTGGTGGTCACGAATATGATGGCGATGCTTGTATTGGCCGCCGTGGTGGAGCCTGGATTGAAGCCGAACCAGCCGATCCAGAGAATAAAGACACCCAGGGTCGCCAGGGTCATGCTATGGCCCAGGATCGGCCTGATAGTGCCATCCTTGCCGTATTTGCCCAGCCGCGGACCTAGAACAATGGCGCCCGCCAAAGAAGCCCAGCCACCCACCGAATGGACGACGGTGGAGCCGGCAAAATCGATAAATCCCAGCTTTCCCAACCAGCCCTCGCCGTGAAAAAGATTGCCCCAGGCCCAACTGCCGAAAATCGGATAGATCACGGCGCTAATCACGGCGCTATAAATCAGATAGGAGGAGAACTTGGTGCGTTCGGCCATGGCTCCCGAGACGATGGTGGCCGCCGTGGCCGCAAAAACCACCTGGAACATCCAGAAGGCCAGCACCCAGGGGTCGCCATCCGGCGTCCAGTCGCTCAGAAAAAATCCATTGGTGCCGAACCAGCCCGTGGTGGTGACGCCGAACATCAGGCCAAAGCCCACGGCCCAGAAAGCGATGCTGCCGATACAAAAGTCCATGAGGTTCTTCATCATGATATTGATGGCATTTTTAGCCCGGGTAAAACCGGTCTCCACCAGGGCGAACCCGGCCTGCATGAAGAACACCAGGGCGGCCGCCACCAGGGTCCACATGTAGTTCGCATGGGTCTGCACCAGGTCAATGGCCTCCTTATTGCTCAAGGGTGTGGGATCATCGGCCCATGCGACGGCCACGCCGCTTCCTAGCAGTAGCAATCCAATTCCTATCAGCTTCATCGGTTTCATCGTTTTTACTCCTTTTCTATCATTTCGCTTCATATCGTTTTTGCAATAAAATTTGCCCGCCCAGAAATCCTTGCGCCCTCGACGTTCTTCAATGGTTCATATCGCGTCCTTGCCGGACTCGCCGGTTCGGATGCGGATCGCGTTCTCCAAGGGAAGAACGAAGATCTTCCCGTCTCCCACCTTGTTGGTATTGGCTTTTTCGGCGATGATGGACACCACCTTGTCGGCCATGTCGCTCGACACCACGACATCGATCTTGATTTTGGGAACGAAATCCACCTGATATTCGGCACCCCGGTAGATCTCCTTGTGGCCGCGCTGACGGCCGAATCCCTTGACCTCGCTGATGGTCATACCCGTGACGCCCAGCTTGTTCAGGGCCTCCTTGACTTCGTCCAACCGAAACGGCTTGATGATCGCTTCAATCTTTTTCATTGCCATGCTCCTAAGGGTAAGTAATTGCTTCCGGCCAATCGTGCTGGCAGACAGAATCAGCAAACGGTGTGCCAGGCCCTAAATTATTATCTATCGCTTTGAATATTCATCATTAATTATGTTTTCAAAAAATCAGATACCCAGATTTAAACTTACATTAATGTATTCATGGTGTCGTTGATATACATATTTGTAGCTTCAACGCCCGGCTCGATACACCCGCCACGACTTCACCGCCGGCGACCGCCGATCCGCCGCCCACCGCGGACCGTAGCGGCCGGCGCGGGCCCAAAGGGCCGCCGGACAGGCCGACATGCAGACACGCAATGTGGGATTCTTAAATCAGGAGAGGGAGTAGGTATGGGTCGGACACAGAATGTGGGGCCGCAATGAGGTTGCCGTCGTCGTTGTGCAGCGATGGCGGTCCAAACGCCTGAGCTTGTGAGAATCGAAAAAGCGGATCTGTTTGGCCGTGATCGAATGCACGATGGTCCAGTGATCCCAGGCCGGGCCGCCCAACTCGATGAGTATGGCACGGTTGGCGCCGCCATCGAGAAAGCGCGCCATGGCCTGCCAAAATTCATCCAGGGCAACCTCGGGGTGGTGCTTGAAGGGCATGCGGCGGTGCCGGATCCGGTCTCCCACCACATCCCGCAAAATGCCGCCGATCTTTTGCAAACCGATGCCCTCGGTCAGCACCGTGCTCAGTTCGCTGGTTCTCTCCAGGTACACGATGATCCGGCTGAAAAGCTCGCGCGACGCCTCTTCATTGATGCCGGTGACGATCCGGGTCGCGTTTACAATACTGTAAATTGCGCACAATCCATCCAGTGCGCCTTGAAAATAAGGTCTCATTGTACAAACCATGGATGCCCAATCGAAGTTACTCAGGCGCCTTGCGAAAAAATCGGATGCCGCTGGGCCGCAAGGTTGACCAGCAAGGGGTCAGCTCACGAAACGGGTAAAATAGCACGTTAAGACTTTCCTATGTCAATATGTTTGTTCCGACTTTGTCCAAATTGACATCCCCATTTTCTGTGCCGCCATTATTACTTTACCACGGAGGGGCAAAGTGCTCCGGTCGTTCAGTTGGGTCGATCAGCGCCTGGTGCGTGGACATTTACGCAGCCGGGAAATGACGCAATCAAAAAACTAAGAGTCTTTTCGGGGAAACAGCCGCTCCTCACCAAAGCCCCTCTGCCTTGAAATTAAGCCCGCCACTTTAAGCGACAATCCTATCTTTCTGATTCACGCCTTCATGCTTTCTTCACAATTGTAATCGTATTGATTCTAAAAATAAATGCCGGCTGGAGATTAGGCACGCGTGAATCAAATCAACCATCCAAACCGTCGCACGGTTCTAATAGCGATACTGATAATATCCGCTACAATTCGACTGGCGACCTTGGGCGCCTATCCGCTCACCGACAATACTGAAGCACGCTATGCGGAGGTGGCCAGGGAGATGGTCGCTTCAGGTGACTGGGTCACTCCCCAACTCCATGGCGCCAAGTTCTGGGCCAAACCTCCGCTATCGATCTGGTTGACCGCGATGACCATGTCACTATTCGGCACCAACGAATTTGCCGCGCGTCTATCGCCCTTTTTCCTATCGCTCTTGGTGGTTTGGCTGACGTACAAGTTGGCAATAAAACGACGTGATCGCGACCATGCGCTGGTGGCGAGCGTGATACTTATCTCATCGGTACTGTTTTTCATCAACAGTGGCGCGGTCATGACCGACGCCGCCTTGGCTTTGGGCACCACATTGTCCATGACAGCCTTCTGGCTTGCGTTGAATGGTAAAGGCAAACAAGCCACCCTGTGGGGTTATCTTTTCTTTGTAGGGCAGGCCATCGGTTTGTTGTCCAAGGGGCCGGTGTGTATCGTGCTCACATTTCTTCCCATCGGTCTCTGGGTTGTCTGGCGAAAACGTTGGCGCGTAGTATTGTCGCGGATACCATGGATTGGAGGCCTGCTTCTAACGGCAGCCCTCACCCTGCCCTGGTATATGACAGCAGAGGCCCGCACGCCGGGCTTTCTCGACTATTTTTTGATTGGCGAGCATTGGCGGCGTTATGCACAGCCGGGTTGGGCAGGGGACCTCTACGGGAGCGCACATGTTCAACCGCGTGGCATGATCTGGTTGTTCTGGATCATCGCGGCATTTCCCTGGTCCATGCTATTTTTCGGATCATGGGTCGTTAATGTTGCAAAGCGGCGTAGCATTAGACCATCCTTTCATACAACCGATGAATGGTCCGCTTATTTAATCCTCTGGGCGGTCGCGCCAATGCTCTTTTTTACTTTTGCGAGAAACATACTCTGGACCTATGCGCTGACCGGACTCCCCGCCTTCGCCCTGTTGATGGCGCAATGGTGGCCTGAGAACGTTCAATCAAATGCTGAAGAAACGCTTACTAATTTCAAGTGGCCCTTGTATAGAATAGCTTGCACTGGGTTTTCGACCCCGCTGATTGTGGGGCTCTTAATCCTCGTGTGGTCTTTTACCCCTATCCGGGGCCGGAACAGCCAAAAGGACCTGGTATCATGCTACCAGCACATCCGCACGAGCCCGTCGAGCAGACTAATCTATCTGTATGATCGTCCCTATTCAGCTGAATTCTATTCATCTGGCCATGCCATCCAGGTAACCGACGCATCGCAGCTTAAGGCCTATTTCGACGACAGCGGGCAGGATTTTTATGCTATCAAACAGTGCCACATTCTTGGATTTCTTGAAATGCACAAGAACATAGAATGCATTGGAACCTATGATGAATTCAGTTTGTTCCGGAAGCGAGCCAAAGCGCATGTGGCCAGCGAAGATTCCAAGATTCAATCCGAAAAATTGAAGTTGTTTGGCTCACAAGCCACTGGGGGCGCTGAACCAAGGTAGCTTCCTAAGGCCGATTACGGCCTTGATTGAGGTATGTATGTAAGTTACCTTTCCTATAACGAATTCGAATTTAGACCAAGAAGGAAGATTAATGCGTATTCTGTTGGTAGATGACGATGCAGGGCTTCGCGAGCAACTGGAATTGTCGCTTGTTCGCCAACGCTATGTCGTCGACACCGCCGCAGATGGCGAAGAGGCTTTGGTCAAGCTTTTCGAAATTTTGTATGACATCATCGTGCTCGATATCATGCTGCCGAAAAGAGATGGCCTGGCGGTATTAAAAGAGATACGAAAGGCCGATATCAAGACGCCGGTTATCATGCTAACGGCCAGGAGGTCTGTCGATGACAGAATCAAAGGGTTGGACGCCGGTGCAGATGACTATTTGCCAAAGCCCTTTGCGTTTGAAGAGTTAGTGGCACGAATCCGGTCCTTGCTCAGACGTTCAAGCGGGCAGACCGAAGCAAATCTTTCAGCCCGGGGACTTACTCTAAATACGATCACCCGTGAAATTCGATTCGGCGCTGAAAAATTGTCATTGACGCCAAAAGAATTCTCTATGATCGAATTCCTCTTGTACAACAAGAATCGTCTTATCACGCGATTCAACCTGGCGGAACACGTATGGGGCGATTCTTACGATCCCTTTACAATGTCCAATTTCATTGACGTTCACATCAAGAACCTACGCCAGAAGTTAAAGGATGCCGGTTGCATGGATTTAATTGAAACGGTTCGTGGGGTTGGCTTTATTGTAAGGGAAGAGACTGATTGAAGATCCGCAATAAAATAGCCGTTTGGATTGTTGGGGCCGGGCTGTGTGGCAGCTTGATCTTTTCGGCTATTGTGTTCATAGCCGTCGGAGAAGAATACTATGAATTGATCGACACTGAGTTAAGAGGCAAAGCAGTTGATTTTGAGCAAATTGGAGTATCGGCGGACAGCGTTCAGGGGTTTGTTCGTGCGGTGGAATCGTTACCGAGTTTGAGGCGATGCTGGCTAAGTCTTTATGATGTCGAGAAAAAAAGCGTATGGAAATCCGCTGTTGCAAATGATATCGATATTGCCTTGCCGGGTTCACCGAAGCCATTCACCGTTTTAAGCCGCATCCCCACAGGACATCGCTATCCGGATTTAGGGGTTAATGAGTCCCTGGCGATTCGCGCCATGTCGACCGCTATCCATATAAATGGTGCAGCGTTAACTCTTTTGGTAGGTATCCCCATTGAAAACCCGGTCGAAGAAATCATCGAGCTCAGTATCGTTATTGCAGTGGGCTTCGTCTTATCGGCAACCGTCCTGACGGTTCTGGGATTCTGGTTATCGGGCCGAATTCTCAAACCGATCAGTGACATCAATCGCCTTGCAAGCGTTATCAATGAAAAAACCCTCAGCCGGCGCATCCCGTTGGGTCGCACCCCCGACGAGCTTTACCGTCTTGCTGAGACGCTCAATTCAATGTTCGACCGTTTGCAATATTCGTTTGAGAAGCAGAAGCAGTTCGTGGCCGACGCCTCCCATGAACTCAAAAGCCCGGTAGCTCTTTTGCGACTTAAAACCGAGGAGTACTTACAAAGTGAGGATTTGCCTGAAGAGCACCGTGCATCGCTGCTTGGGCTCTCGGAAACGCTGCACCGCATGAGTCGCCTGATAAACGATCTGCTGGATCTTTCCATATTAGAACACCCCACTACTCCAATCGAGTGCATGGAGATCTCTTTAAACGAACTGCTATTGCCAGTCTTGGATGATTTTGCGGAGGCCTTTGCCGCCAAGCAATTGGTGGTTCACAATGAGATTTCATCCGAAGTGAAAGTTTTCGCGGATATCGATAAATTCAGAAGAGTGCTCGTCAACCTGGTCGACAACGCCATCAAATACAACAAGAAGGATGGCATGGTAAAAATATCTGGGCACGCAACCTCTACGCACGTGTTTCTATCCATTGGCAATACAGGCCCCGGAATTCCCGAAGCTGATTTGGAAAACATATTCGACCAGTTTTACCGACTCGAAAAGTCCCGCTCGATGCTGTTTGGCGGAGTTGGTTTGGGTTTAACGATCACCCGGCGAATAATAGAGTTGCATGGGGGCAAAATCGATGCTGAAAGCATCCCCGGCCAATGGACCCAGATGAATATCAGCTTGCCCAGCGGATAGCCCGGCCTATTCCTATCCGCCCAGCGCTAAGAACGCCTGCCAATAGACACTTGTCACGGCAACAAGGCCCTCCTTTCTGTGAGGCTCCCACGGCGCTTTTAGCAGCAGGGATTACGGTTCTAGTTTGCCGGGGCCTTGAAAGCCCCATTGATTCGGGGTGGCCTCAGGGTGACGCTTCCTAAAAATCGAGTTCCTATTTGTTTCTAAAAATGAAAGGTCTATTTTCTTATGAAACCAAATCCATTCAATAAACTCTCTGCGCTATTTACTGCCTGCATCCAAAGGCGCAATGGCGGCATCGTTCTTTTCCTGGCCCTTTTTCTCGGGTTCCAATTCGTTGCCCGAATCGCGTTGCTGATCAAGGCGGCCCAGAATGTTTCATGGGACGCAAGCCTTGCCGCCGCCTTTGGCTGGGGCTTTATTTATGACCTCGGCACGGCGGCCTGGGTCGCGATCCCCTTTATCCTGCTCCTGACGCTATTGCCGAAACATTTTTTCGAACGCCTGTGGGGCCGTTTACTGATCCAGGCGATCCTGTTCGTTTTTCTTTACATGATGTTGTTCAGCATCGTCGCCGAGTGGGTCTTCTGGGATGAATTCGGGGTGCGATTCAATTTCATCGCCGTGGACTATCTGGTCTACACCCATGAAGTCATCGATAACATTTACGAATCCTACCCCATGCCCTTGATCCTGAGCGCAATCGCCGCACTATCCCTGATATTTCAGGTAGTCATCTGGCGCACGGGGCTGTTGGCCGCGTGGGCCGCGAACTCGGTCGCACCCGCCCGGGAGCGTTATCGCTTTGGGTTCATCGCATGTATCATGGCCGTCGCGGTGGGCTTGATCGTCAATCAAAACTGGCTGCCCGACTTCGCCAACAATTACAACCGAGAACTTGGCAAGAATGGCTTGTGGTCCTTAGTCGCGGCCTTCAAAGACAACGAACTCGATTTTACCCAGTTCTTCCCGACCCTTCCCATCGAGAAGTCCTTTCAGATCATGCGCTCGGAACTGGTAGAGGACGGATCGGTGTTATTGCGGGCTGAAGAGAAGGACACGTTGCGGTTCTATGCCAAGGAAGGCCCGGAACTCAGGTTGAATGTGATCCAGATCACGGTGGAAAGCCTGAGTGCCGAATTCCTGGATAGTACAGGCCCCTATGCCAACCTGACGCCGAATTTATCGGCCCTTGAACCCAAGAGCCTGGTATTCGACAATTTCTACGCAACCGGAACCCGCACGGATCGCGGGATGGAAGCGCTTTCCCTTTCCCTGCCGCCCACGCCGGGCCGTTCCCTGGTGAAACGCCCCCATAATGAGGGATTGTTCACCCTCGGCTCGTTATTCAGACTCAAGGGGTATGATACCGCATTTATCTATGGCGGGTACGGATATTTCGACAATATGAACTACTTCTTCGGAAACAACGGCTATCGCATCATCGACCGCAATGCCGTAAACCAGTCGGATGTTACCTTCGCGAATGCATGGGGGGCATGCGACGAAGATCTGTATCGCTGGACGATGCGCGAAGCCGATGCCGTCCATGCGGAGGGCAAACCCTTCCACTTTTTTGTGATGACGACCTCCAATCACCGGCCCTTCACTTTTCCCGAGGGGCGCATCGATCTGCCTTCTAAAATCTCGGAACGTCGCGGCGGCGTAAAATATACAGACTACGCCATCGGCCAATTCTTGAAAGATGCGAGCGCCAAACCTTGGTTTAAGCATACGGTCTTTGTCATCGTCGCCGACCATTGCGCTTCCAGCGCGGGCAAGACCGAACTGCCCGTCGATAACTATCACATACCGCTCATCATCTTTGCGCCGGGCGGACAGTTGCCGACCGGTCATATTACCACAATTGCCAGTCAGACGGATTACGCCCCCACCTTGCTCGGACTTCTGAACTGGAGCTATCCGAGCCGTTTCTTTGGTCATGATGTGCGTACCATCGCCCCCCAAGAGGGGCACGCCATCATCGGCAATTACCAGAAGCTGGGGCACATCGAAGAGGGCGAATTCGTCATCTTAAAGCCGGTGCGCCAAAACGTCGCATACCACTATGGCTTCGCGAGCCGTTCGATGAAACAGGCTCCCCTTGATAAGGAGATGGAAGAAGAAACCATAAGTTATTACCAAGTCGCCAGCTACCTTTATAAACATGGACTGTACAATGCTTTGTCGGTCGGTGAGGTTGCTGCTTATATGCAGCAGGGTCGCGCACTGGCCGTAAAAGCGCAGTCCGCAAAATAGAATGAGAGTTAAAGCGAGGCTTCGCCGCGAGAAAATGAAACGCTGCGCTATAGGAATTTGAAATTTGGAGGCCGTGTGAAGAGACTGAAGTATTTATTATGGTTTTGTATAGCACTGTTGTTTGCTACCCAGGCTTTGGCTCAAACCGGAATAAATGTGCCTGGCGAATCGGCCCATGTCGCAGGAGGAGCAGCCATAGCCGGATTAGCCACTGCCGGTGCGAACGAATATTGGCCTGAACACAGGGCCTTGATCGGTTTTAGCTTCAGCACGGGTTGCGGTATAATAGGCGAGGGTATAGATAGAGCTCAGCACGGAGAAGCATTTTCAAGCATGTTAGAAGACGTGGTTTTTCATACGATCGGCGCTACGATCGGCAGCTTAATAACGGACAAGCTCATTCTGATGCCCATAATTGAGCAAGATCATGCGGGAAGCACCTATTATGGCCTTGTCTTCCATTGTAGCTTCTGATTTCGTCGGCCGCCATCTGCCACCTGCTCCGCCCATACCATCTTGGTGCATGAATCATGTACTGCAATTCTGAAGATAGCGGAATATCAATCCAGGGCCTTCCGGCCGGTTGAGTAGGCTTACGCTTCCACCTTGGCAGGCCGCGGCTTCCATTGCGATTGCGAGTCCGAGCCCGCTGCCCTCGCCGGATGTACCTGGAAGCCGAAAAAAAGGATCAAACACGCGTTTATGCTCGGATACTGGAATACCGGGGCCATTATCGAGTATCTCAAAACCCGATCTGTCACCAACTGGGCATAACAACCTGACGGTGACCTCACCGCCGCTGGGGGCATATTGGAGAGCGTTCTCCAGAGCGTTCTTGAGTATCAGCCGAAGGTTTTCCGGCGCCCCTAAAAGAGTGAGCGGTGCCGCTTCATCGAGTCCAAGGTCAATGCCTTTGGCCTCTGCCATGGGAAGGTATTCCGCAATCAGTTGGCGTGACATCGCCGAGACATCGACGATCTTGGTTTCCGTAGTTGCCGTCTGAATTCTAGCAAGGTTCAAGAGTTGTTCGGTTAGCTTTCGCGCTCGCTCTATGCCATCCTGAAGGGGCAAGATTCGCTCGTTCATGCGCTCCAGTGATCCAGCCTGTTTCAGGTTCTGTACCTGGATCGACAATGCGGTAAGAGGGCTCCTGAGTTCGTGCGCGGCATCGGCAATGAAACGCCGTTGCTGCCCCATGAGATTAGTGACGCGCTCCAGCAGGCGATTTATCGCATAAACGAAGGGGACTATTTCGTCTGGCACACCCTCATGGGCAAGCGGGCGCGGCTGGTCCGTCGGCTGTGCGTCCAAATGACCGGCGAGCTTTTTGATGGGTACAAGTTCACTACGAATAATCCACATAACCAGCCACGCCATTATAGGCAGGAATAACAACAATGGCGCAAAAGTGCGCAGGGCGCTATTAATCGCTATTTCGTCACGAATATCGGTTGGTTGTGTCACCATCAATGTTTTGCCAGAGGAGTCTTTCTGCAGGAATATCCTCAATCGATCCCCACCTGTTTCGAGTGTGTGCAGTCCAGGTGATAAATTCTCCACAAGCCACTTGGGTCGAGGATCGTCCGGCAAATGAATTACGCTAATTCGTGACTCGGTATCGTCCAGCGCGATTTTAGCATGAAATTGATTAAGCTCTTTGCTTTCGGTCGGGACATCTTTGCTCCATGCAGTCAGCAGAGCGATCTGTCGCAACGTGTCATCCTGGAATTCCTTTGCTTCTTCATATGATAGAATAAACGAAACCAAAGCCGAAACGAGTCCTGAAACCAGGATAGCACCGCCTAACATAAGCGTAAGTCGCCATTGCATTGACCTTTTCATTATAATTTCTCCACAAGCCAGCCCGCGCCGCGCACGTTCTTGATGGCCTCAGCGCAGAGTTTTTTTCGCACACTGTGGATTAAAAAATCGACCGCATTGCTTTCTACCTCTTCATTCCAACCATATATGCGCTCTTCCAGTTCAGATCGGCTGAGAATCCTGCCTGGATGAAGCAACAGAGCATGTAGTAATGCGTACTCACGTGCGCTTAAGTCTGCCACAGCGTCGGCGCAGGTCGCTCTATGGGTAGATTGATCGAGGCTTATTCTTCCGTTCGTGAGAATGGGAGCCGCTTGCCCCCCTTGACGGCGAACCACCGCTCGCAACCGAGCGAGCAATTCGTGGACATCGAAGGGCTTGACGAGATAATCGTCCGCACCTAGATCAAGTCCATGAATTCGATCTTCCACACCATCACGAGCCGTTATGACAATGACTGGAATCTTGCTCCCAGCTTGGCGCAGGCGTCGCAGCACATCCAACCCATCGCGTTTGGGGAGACCCAGGTCAAGCAGCACGGCTTGGTGCTCGCTGTATTTGAGCGTGCTATGGGCAGTATCGCCATCTTTTACCCAATCCACGGCATAAGCAGCATCCTTTAATGCAAGGGACACGGCCTTACCGATCATGTCATCATCTTCGACCAACAAAATTCGCATCGATATCCCCCGGTATACCGGATAAGCTCTCTTTGAACCCAGCCCTTTCTGGTCGAACCAGTAAAAATAATCCGATAAGTTGACAGTAACAGACGGATTAATGATTCCTACGGTTGTCCTCCTTGCCCCGCTTAGCCTTGAACTTAATTGAAGGTTTTGAAGTGGCTTCGAAATAGATCCATTATTGCGTCAATGGGGTTGTTTTGCCGCCCTTTGTTGAAAGAGTAATATGCAGGTCAGTATAAATCCGAGCAGGGCTGCCGAAGCGGAATAGCGGCTTAATGCAAGCCCACCTGCGCGCAAGGGTTTGTCGAGAAAGTCGCCCACCACAGCCCCAAGGGGGCGCGTGAGGATAAATGCGGCCCAGAATAGCAAGGTGCGAGAAATGTTTGTCCAGTAATATGCCGCAACAACGACTACCAGCAGGGCACTAAATACCATCGCACCGCCCTCATAGCCAAGGCCAGCCGTATCTGCAGTCCAATCGCCAAGCGCGGTACCCAAGGTTTGGGAAAACATGATCGTTATCCAATAGAACATCTCGGCTTTTGGGGACCTGATGGTAGTGGCCGATACCGTTCCAAGAGACCAATACCAGATAACCAGAGAAGCCATCAACAAAACAAACAGCAACGATGATCCTCCTGTATAACCAATTCCGAGCGAGCGGTCTGCAAAATCAGCAAGCGTCGTTCCAACCGTTGTCGTTGCAATGATAGTCGACCAGTAGAGCAACGGATAGAAGTGCTTTGCTTTAATCTGGGCGACCACGGCAGCCAGGAATATCGCCGTGAAAATGATCGTTCCGATGAGATATCCTAGGTTCATTGACATGGACACCGAATCGCCGCCGGTTTCACCCAGCGTGGTGGCCGCAATTTTTATTATCCAGAAAATGAATGTAACCTCTGGAACCTTGCTTAGAGTTTGTGCGGTCTTGTTATTCATAGGAAACCTCCCGGGCACTGTCTAGACCGATATCGATCCAATTCGTGGAAAACGCCGGGGCGACATGCGCGCCCCGGCTCCACACCAGTTGTGCCACGATTAATCCTCTTTATCGTGTTTGTCGTCGTGATCGACTTTATCCTCCGTGGCAGTGAGTACCTTGCCACTTTCAGGGTCGACCTTTACGTCCATGACCTTCGTGCCGCTCACCACCTCTACGTCAAAGACCCATTGACCGTTGTGCCGTTCAAATTCAGCTCTGGAGGCCCTGCCGGCGACGTGTTGCTCGGCGGTAATGACCGCTTGTGATAGGCCAACCTTTGCTGTTTGGATAGCCAGAGCATCGTTTTCCATGACGTCCGCCGCGAAGGCACTACCCGTGGCGGATGCGGAAAGCACGACTAACGCGACAAGATAGAATAATTTGCGTTTCATAATAAGATCTCCTCTGTAAGTTTGTTGCGCGGTTATTCGCGTGTCTTGGAATATGGCGACTGACAATTAGGGGAGAGTTAGCGGATAAGGTTGGCTCACGAAACATGGAAGCGCCGTATTGCCATAAAAGGTGTCGGGTAAAGTATACCTTAGCCGGACGTCAGGAATAGGGCTCCAAAGCGTCAGAATAGAGTTCATTAATCGATTTATTGACATATTCTGTCAAAGCTCATAGATCTCTTCCTGACACCTGTCATAGTTAGGAGAACATATTGCACGGTCAACGCATCGGCTATGTCCGGGTCAGCAGCTTCGACCAGAACCCGGAACGACAACTGGAACATATCGAGATCAACAAGGTGTTCACCGATAAGGCATCGGGCAAGGACGCCAAACGGCCGCAACTCGACGCGCTGCTGTCCTTCGTGCGCGAGGGTGACACCGTGGTGGTGCACAGCATGGATCGACTGGCGCGCAACCTTGATGACCTGCGCCGATTGGTGCATAAACTGACCAAGCTCGGTGTACGCATTGAGTTCGTTAAGGAAAACTTGACTTTCACTGGCGAGGATTCGCCGATGGCGAACCTAATGCTGCCCGTGATGGGAGCATTCGCGGAGTTCGAGCGAGCCTTGATCCATGAGCGGCAGCGAGAAGGCATCGCGCTCGCCAAACAGCGTGGCGCTTACCGAGGCCGGAAGAAGTCGCTCTCACTCACCCAAGTGTCCGAGCTGCGGCAGCGGGTTGCTGCCGGCGAAAAAAAAGCCGAGCTTGCCCGCGAACTCTGCATCAGCCGTGAGACCCTATACCAATACCTGCGAACGGATTGACGGATCATGCCGCGTCGCAGTTTCTTAACGCCCGCCGAGCGTGCTTTACTGCTCACCTTCCCGGTCTCTGACGACGAACTCATTCGGCATTATACGTTTTCGGAACCCGATCTATCGGTAATTCGCCAGCGCCGCGGCAACCACAGCCGCTTTGGCTTCGCAATACAACTATGCTACCTTCGCTATCCCGGTTTCGCTCTTCCGACCGACGCGGAGCCGCCGCCGGCATTGCTTGCCTTGGTAGGACGGCAGTTGCATATCGCGCCGGATGTTTGGCCATGGTATGCTCAACGGGCGCAAACGAGGCGTGAGCACCTGGTGCAATTGCAGGCTTGGCTAAATCTGACGCTATTCTCTACTGCCGATTACCGGCGGTTCCTCCATCAGCTCACCGAGTTGGCCCAGCAAACAGATCGAGGTATCGTACTGGCCGAAAAGCTGGTTGAGATGTTGCGGCGGCAGCGCATTATCCTGCCGGTATTAGATGTCATCGAACGTTTATGCAGTGAAGCGCTCACGCGCGGCACGCGCCAGGTCTACAAGGCACTGACCGAATCGCTGTCCGATCATCACAGGCGTGCTCTCGACGAACTGCTGACGCTACGCGAAGGCACCAAGGGAAGCGGTCTTATTTGGCTTCGCCAGCCGCCCGGCCCGCCAAGCCCCAAGCATATCCTGGCACATCTGAAGCGGCTGAAAGCTATTCACCAGCTATCATTGCCGGAGGGGCTCGAACATGCCGTCCACCAGAACCGCGTTCTGAAATTGGCTCGCGAAGGTGTGCAGATGACCGCCCAACACCTGCGCGATCTGGAACATGTCCGACGCTATGCCACCCTGGTCGCGGTGCTGCTCGAAATTCGCGCCACGCTGATCGATGAAATCATCGACCTGCGTGACCGACTCATGGGTGCGTTGTTCAGCAAAGCCAAACGCAAACACGCCGACCACTTCCAGCAGTCCGGCAAGGAGATCAACGACAATGTGCGCATGTACTTGCGCATCGGCCGCGCCCTTTTGGACGCCAAGGAGTTGGGCAACGATCCGTTCGAAGCCATTGAGGCCATTATCCCGTGGAACGTGTTTCGTGAGAGCATCAAAGAGGCAGAAAAACTGGCCCAGCCTGAAAATTTCGACTACCTGGCCCTTATCGTAGACAGTTTCAACCAGCTGCGACGCTACACACCAACCTTCCTGGACTCATTAATCATGAAGGCCGCGCCGTCATCCCGCGAACTATTGGCCAGCATTGAAGTAATTAAGGGCATGAATGACCGCCAGGCGCGTAAAGTACCGAACGATGCGCCCACTTCGTTTGTACGAAAGCGATGGGAAAGCCTGGTGCGGACGCCCGATGGCTTGGATCATCGCTTTTATGAGCTATGCGTATTATCCGAACTGAAGAACTCGCTGCGCTCGGGCGACATATGGGTGCAGGGCTCGCGCCAGTTCAAGGATTTCGAGGAATACCTACTGCCACCTCCGCGCTTCAGAGCGCAGCGCAATCACCAGGAACTCGGTCTCGCCATCGAAACGGACTGCGACCGCTATCTTGTAGCAAGGCTGGCAGTGCTGGAACGGAAATTGGCAGCTGTAGAGAAGATGGCTGCTGCAAACGAGTTGCCCGATGCCTCTATCACCAGCCGGGGACACCTCAAGATCACGCCACTTGATAACGCCGTTCCGCACGAGGCCGAAGCACTGATGCATCAAGTCTACAGCCTATTGCCGCACCTGAAAATCACCGAACTGCTGCTGGAGGTTAACAGCTGGACTGACTTTGCCCGGCACTTCAAGCACCTTAAGAGCGGAGAATCGGCCAAAGACAAACACCTGCTATTAACCACCGTTCTTGCTGATGCCATCAACCTTGGGCTGAGGAAGATGGCGGAGTCCTGCCCCGGCATGACCTACACCAAGCTGGCCTGGTTGCAAGCGTGGCATATCCGGGACGAAACTTACTCGGCCAGTTTGGCCGAAATAGTCAATGCGCAGTTTCATCAGCCGTTTGCTTCCTGGTGGGGCGACGGGACCACGTCATCGTCCGACGGTCAGAATTTCAAGGCTGGCGGCCTGGGGCGGTTCGCTGGCCAGGTCAATCTGAAATACGGGCAGAAACCCGGCGTGCAATTTTACACCCACATTTCCGACCAGTACACGCCCTTTCACATCAAGGTCATCAACGCCACGGTACGCGACGCCACTCACGTTCTGGATGGTCTGCTATACCACGAGTCTGACTTGCGCATCGAGGAACACTACACCGATACGGCCGGTTTCACCGACCATGTATTCGCGCTTATGCACCTGCTCGGCTTCAGTTTCGCGCCGCGCATCCGCGACCTGGCCGATAAGCGCCTGTATCTTCACGGGGACGACAAGCAGTATCCGACACTTGCCAAACTGATCGGCGGCAATGTCAACGTTAAGCGTATTCGTGCAAATTGGGACGAAATCCTGCGTCTGGCAGCGTCGATCAGACATGGTACGGTCACCGCCTCGCTGATGTTGCGAAAGCTGGGCAGTTATCCTCGGCAGAACGGTCTAGCTGTAGCTTTGCGCGAAATCGGCCGCATTGAACGCACGTTGTTCGCACTCGATTGGATGCAAAACGTTGAGCTGCGCCGGCGTGTGCAGATCGAATTAAACAAGGGGGAGGCGAAGAATGCGCTAGCTCGCGCCGTGTTTCTGAACCGGCTTGGGGAAATACGAGACCGGAGCTTTGAGAACCAGCGCTATCGCGCGAGCGGCCTTAACCTGGTGTTGGCCGCCATTGTGTTGTGGAATACGGTCTACATAGAACGAGCAGTCCAGGCATTGCGGAATTCCGGAAAGGAAATTGACGAAAAACTGCTACCACACCTGTCGCCGCTAGGCTGGGAGCATATTAACCTGACCGGCGATTATATTTGGCAGCAAAGCAAACAGATCGAGCAGGGCAAGTTCCGGCCGCTAAGAATGATCGGGGAAGTTTAGCGTGCTATTTTTTCCGTTTCGTGAGCTGGCCCCATATTGTTCAACATCTGCTTCACGGCCAATTTATCCCAACTGAGGGAAAGGACCTTGGACGAAGAACCGGTGTAAGCGAACTTCAGCGACTCCAATATGCCGGCCACCGTGGCATCGCTGCGGGGGCAGCCGGGCAACTCCTCGCACCAGTTGAAGACCACGTAATCTTCCGGCGGGTATGGCTGAAGCACCTCGCCGAGGGCCGCATCGGTCACCGGCACGACCAGCACCGGGTGCCCCTCTTTATTTAGTTCGGTTGCAAGCTTTTCCGCGGATTCCACGGCCACCGCCGTCTCCGCCGAATCCCAGGACGGGTCCAGATTGTGAAGCATCAAGACAGGAATGTCGGTTCGTCGCTGTGTCGGTTCCATCGCCTCCCGTGTTCCAATTTAAGCGGTCAGGGCAAAAGCGGATCAATCCCCTTTCCAATTGAGGTTCGTCGTACGGATCACTTATGGTATCGGCCGAAAAATGCCAAAGTTTATGCCGCCTTACCCTAAAGATGGGCCTGGCGCAATAAAAAGTGGCCACGCCGGCCACTTTTCGTTCCATGCAAACCGAAGTTGGCCCCCGGCTTTTGATTCTTCCGGTTTAAGTTGCGTTTTTAACCCGGTTTTCAAGCGCTTTTGTTTTGGCCGTGGAATGCCGATAAGCTAAAAGCATGGACCGACAAAATGAAGAGACGGAGGGCATCGGCATGCGCCCAGAAGAGAAAGGCAGCAGCGCGCATTCCAACCGGCTGCTGGATGCGATCTTGACCGCTGCGTCGGAGTTTTCAATCATATCGACCGATTCCCAGGGTCTGATCATGACCTTTAGTCGTGGAGCGGAACGCATGCTCGGCTATTCGGCCGACGAGATTGTAGGCAAACAAAATCCTCTGCTTTTCCACGATAAAACCGAAGTCGCCGACCGGGGCAGGGCCTTGAGCCGCGAACTCGGTTATACGGTGCAAGGAATTCGCGTCTTTTCCGTCTTGCCGGAACAGGAAGGTGCGGAGACCCGGGAATGGGTCTATGTGCGCCGGGACGGTACCCGCCTGCACGTCTCCCTGACGGTAACGGCCATGCGTTCCGGCGAAGGCCGTATCACCGGGTACCTGGGGATCGCGCATGACATCACCGAACTGAAGCAAACGGAAGATAAATTCACCAAAATCTTCCTGACCACGCCGAACAGCATTGCCATTACGACCTTGTCTAGGGGCATGATCGTGGACGTCAACAAGGGGTTCGAGGACACCACGGGGTGGAAACGAGGCGAGGCCATCGGCAAAACCGCCAAGGAAATCAGCTTTTGGGTCGATCCGCGCCAGCGAGAGCGGATGGTGGAAGATTTGAGAGCCGGCCGGGATATCCAGAACCGTGAATTCGAGTTCCGAAAAAAAGACGGCACCGTGCGTCACGGCACTTATTCGGCCCGGACGATCCAGATCGTCGGGCAAGATCACTCGATATTCGTTCTCCAGGATGTGACCGAACGCAAGGAAACCGAAAGGATCTTGCGGCAAAACGAGGAGCGTTTGAGGGGCATCGCCACTAACATGCCGGGGATCGTTTTTCAGTTCTATGGGACGGATGACGGCCATTGGGGGGTCACCTATGCCAGCGAGCGCCTGACCGAATTTTTCGATTTGCCGCTGCACCCCATCGAGGAGGCGTTCAACCGGTTCGCGGCCCATATTCATCCGGACGACCTGGAACGATTTCAATCTTCCATTCAGCAGGCGATAAAAGCCGCCAAGCCCTGGAATTTCGAGGGCCGCTTTATCCGGCCTTCGGGCGGGACCTTCTGGTTTCATGGCCTTTCCACGCCGACGCGCCACGCCGACCGGATTGTCTTTAACGGAATATTGTTGGACATCACCGAGCGCAAACAGGCCGAAGAGGCCATCCGGCAGAGCGAGGATCGGTATCGCACCATCTTCGAAAAATCAGCCACCGCCAATGCGATCATGGCCGAAGATACCACTATATTGCTCGTCAACTCCAATTTCGAAAAGCTGGTTGGATATACCAAGGAGCAAATGGAAGGCCGGATGAGCTGGACCCGGTTCGTCTTAGACGAACACCTTGAGCAAATGAAGCAATATCACGTCCAGCGCCGATCCGATCCGAACATTTCCCCGCAGACCTACGAATTCAAAGGCAAAATTCGTTCCGGTGAAATCAGGGACTTCTTTATGAGCGTAACCATGATTCCGGGCACCCGGGAAAGCATGGTCAACCTAATCGATATCACCGATCGCAAACGCGCCGAGGAAGCCCTTCGGCAAAGCGAGGATCGCTATCGCACCATCTTCGAAAAATCAGCCACCGCCAACGCCATCGTGTCCGAGAACGCCACCATTTTGCTGGTCAATTCCAAATTCGAAAAGCTGGTTGGATACACCAAGGCGGAAATCGAAGGGAAGATGGGCTGGACCGCCTTCGTGCAGGACGAATACCTGGAAATGATGAACCATTATTGGGTTCAGCGCAGAATCGATCCCGGTTCCGTCCCATCGACCTATGAGTTCAAAGGCAAGAGCCGCATCGGAGAAATCAGGGATTTGTCCCTGAGCATCGCCTTGATTCCAGGGACAAATTTCGCCATCGCGCACGTTATCGATATCACCGAACAAAAGCGCCAGGAGGAGTATCGCCGGAAACTGGAGCAGCAGTTGCACCACTCGCAGAAGCTCGATGCCATCGGTCAACTGGCCAGCGGCGTGGCTCATGATTTCAACAATATCCTCACCGGTATTCAGGGCAATGTATCTTTGATGCAGATGGATTATTATCGCGAACATCCCCATAACGCGCGCCTGCGCCAGATCGAAGAACAGGTCAAGCGCGGGGCGAATCTGACGCGCCAGCTCCTGGGATTCGCCCGCGGCGGCAAATATGAGGTCAAAACCATATCGGTGAACGACCTGATCCGCAAAACCACCCAATTTTACCTGGAGACCAAAAAAGAGATCCAAGCAAACATGCGCCTGCAAGAGGATATCTATCCCGTGGAAGCGGATGCCGGACAGATCGAGCAGGTGCTGCTCAACCTCTTCATCAATGCCGGCCATGCCATGCCCAAGGGGGGATCGCTCCATATCCAAACGGCGAACATCACCCTCAACGCCCTTGAGGCCAAACCGTATGAAGTGCCGGCGGGCAATTATGTTAAAATTTCTGTCTCCGACACAGGAACGGGGATGAGCAAGGAAACGCTGGTGCGTATCTTCGAACCGTTCTTTACGACAAAATCGGAACAGGGTGGGTCCGGCCTGGGGCTGGCTTCCTGTTACGGCATCATGCGCAACCATGGCGGCACCATTCAAGCCTACAGCGAACCCGGGGAGGGTTCCACGTTCTCGCTCTATTTTCCGTCGTCCCTCAAGCACATCGAAGCGGAAGGGAATACACCGGATCAACCTCCGCTCACAGGCAGCGGATCGATCCTGGTGGTGGACGACGAACCCATCATCCTTGAAACCGCGTCCATTCTGCTCGAAGCCTTGGGTTATGCGGTATCGCTGGCGGCCGGCGGCGAGCAAGCCATAGATACATATCGCAAAAAGCATGCGGATATCGACCTGGTCATCCTCGATATGGTCATGCCGGGGATAAGCGGCCCAAGGACATTGCAGATGCTCAAGGAGATCGACCCGAAGGTCAAGGTCATTCTCTCCAGCGGGTACGGACTGCAGGGCGAGGTGCAAAAGGTAATGGAATCGGGATGCCTGGCCTTCATTCAGAAACCCTACATCCTTTCGGATCTATCGAGGCTTGTGCATCAGGTCCTTCATTCCGCGGCCCAACCGTCCGCGAATCTTTCATTCTGACACCGCTTGGCGATCCGCCTCGGAACGCATACCTGATTCTCTCATGCGCCCAGAAACCGGTTCCAGGTCTCGACCACGAACCGGCGCGGTTGCTCGAAGCGGTCGTTGCCGACCCGGGCCGATTGCTGGGCCAGGTTGAGGCGGTGCACCATGGCCCTATATATAAGGTAGGCCCGGCGCAGGCGGAAGGCGGTGGGGTTGTCCAGGATGCCGGCTTCGTTGAGGGCTTGCAGCAGGCGGACGTTGTCGGTCCAGCGGATGATGGCCGGGTGTTGGTGGGCGTGGCGCAGGGCCAGGTACTGGACCAGGAACTCGATGTCGAGGATGCCGCCGGCACCCTGCTTGATGTCGAAGTGGGCGCCGGATTCGTTCTTTTGCTCTTTGCGCAGGCGCGCGCGCATGTCGGCCACTTCGCCGCGCAGGCGCTCGACATCCCGCGGCCGGGTAAGGGTTTCATGGCGGATGGCATCGAAGCGCGCCCGCAAGACCGGATCGCCGATGATGGGCCGGGAGCGGATCAGGGCCTGGTGCTCCCAGGTCCAGGCTTCGTTGCGCTGATAATCGGCGAAGCCTTCCACGTGGCTGACCAGCATCCCCGAATCCCCGCTGGGCCGCAGGCGCATGTCGATGTCGTAAAGGACGCCCGCGCCGGTATGGGTGGTGAGCAGGTGCAGCACCCGCTGGCCCAGGCGGCTGAAGAACTGGGCGTTGTCCAGGCTACGCGCCCCGCCGCTGGTGTTGCCCGGCTCGGCGGCGTGCAGGAACACCAGATCCAGGTCCGATCCGTAGCCCAGTTCGAGGCCGCCCAGCTTGCCGTAGGCGATCACGGCAAACCCGCGCTCGCAGCCACCCTGAACGAGACTACAGGCCGGCGCGCCATATTTGTCTTTCAACTGCTGAAAGCACAAATTGACGGCCCCCTCGAGCACCACTTCGGCGATATCGGAGAGATGGTCGCTGACTTTCATCAACGGCAACACATGCGTAATATCCGAGGCGGCCACCCGCAGCACGTTCACTTGCTTGAACACGCGCAGAACCTCCATCTGGTACTCCAGGTCCTCGGCATCCACGCCGGCCAGGCGCTGGGCCAGCTCCTCTTGGATCTCCTTGCGCGGGGGCGGCCGGTACAGGGTGCGGGGGTCGAGCAGTTCGTCCAACAGCACCGGGTGCTGCCCCAGAAACGCGGCGATCCACGGGCTGGCGCCGGCCAATCGCACGAGATGGGTCAAGATCGAGGGATTTTCCAGGAGCAGCGCGATGTAGGAGGTGCGCTGCTGGATACTGCGGATCATGTCGAAAATGCGGCCCAGCACCAGGTCGGCCTGGGGGTCGCGGCCGACGGCCTGCAGCACCAGCGGCACCAGCCGGTTGACGCGCTCGCGGCCCACGCGGCTCATGGCGTGCAGGGCGCGATCCTCCTTGAGGGCCGCCATCTGGCGCAAAACCTCGTCCGGCACCTGGTAGCCGATGCGGCGGATCAGGGCCGCCTGCTGCTCCTTGTCGCCCAAGCCCTGCCAAAGCGCTTGCAGTTGCTTGAGCAGATCGCCTTCTGGATTGGCGGCGCCATTCTCCTTGATCGGGGCCAGCAGATCGTTGAAATGGCCATGCACCCGCCGGCGGTGGTCGTCCAGGCAGCCCAGGAACGCCTCCCAGCCGTCGAAACCCATGGCGGCCGCCAGACGCCGCCGCGCCTTGGCCTCGGCGGGCAGCAGGTGGGTCTGCTGATCGGCCCACTGCTGCAGGCGGTTTTCCACGGTGCGCAAAAAAACATAGGCCTCGTCCATGGCCCGGCCCACCGCTTCGGGAATGTAGCGCTTTTTTACCAAAACCTGGAGCACCTGTTGGATCGGCCGGATCTGGAGCGCCGATTCGACGCCGCCACGGATCAATTGAAACATCTGGCCGAAAAATTCGATTTCGCGAATGCCGCCGGGGCCCAGCTTGATGTTGTCCCGCATGCCCTTGCCGCGCACCTCCAGGGCGATGCGCCCTTTCATCTCGCGCAGGCTGTCGAAGGCGCCGAAATCGAGGTAACGGCGGAAGACAAAGGGCCGCAGCCGGGAGAGCAGCAGATCGCCGGCCGCCGGGTCTCCGGCCACCACCCGGGCCTTGATCAAGGCATAGCGCTCCCATTCGCGGCCCTGCTCCTGGTAGTAATCTTCCAGGCGATCGAAGATCATCACCAACGGTCCGGCATCCCCATAGGGCCGCAGCCGGGTATCCACCCGGAAGACAAACCCGTCGGCCGTGGGGGTGCCGACGATCTGTATCAATTCCCGGCACAGACGGGTGAAGAACGCCTCGTTGCCGGTGGCGCCCTGGGTCCCGCCGCCGGTCTGCCCCTCGGCGGCGTAGGCGAAGATAAGATCCACGTCCGAAGAGAAGTTCAGCTCGTGGGCCCCCAGTTTGCCCAGGCCCAACACCACCAGGCGCACGGGATTGCCTTTGGCATCCGCGGGCCGGCCCCAGGCGGCCGATTCCCGGCTATAGAGGTAATCCACGGCCGCGCCGATGGCGAGGTCGGCCAGGGCGGAAAGGTCGGCCATGGTCTGCCGCAGATCGGCCCAACCACAAATGTCCCGCAGGGCGATGCGCACCATCTCCTGCTGGCGGAACCCCCTCAGCACCTGCATCACCCCCTCCTTGGAGGGGCCATCGGCTGGGATCACCTCGCCGGAGGAGGCGGGCAAGGCTTGGCCGAACCGCGCCTGCCAGGCGCGCACCAGCCGCCGGCGCATCTCCTCGGGACCGCCATCGGCGTGCAGGATTCCACTTTGGAGCAGTTCGGCGAGCAGCGCCGGCCGGCGCACCCATTGGTGGACAACAAAATCGCTGAAGGCCAAGGCGCGCTCCAGGGGCGCGTGACGGGCATCCAGTTCGGGAAACGCTTGGCCCTCGCGGGCAAACGCCTCGCGCACGGCCTGCCAGCGGGCAAGGGCTTCGGTCTGCAGATCGGGGGGCAGTGGAGACATGCGCCGTCCTGTTCTTGGGGTCGTTGTCGCTAGCATCCTTGGACAAGCAAGCAGAGCGCCTATTCATGGGCCTTGGCACGTTTTATGATTATAAAAGCTCGGCCGCACGCGCCCTTGTTGTCCTTGATAGCAGAAAACCATTTGGGACAACAGCCTAATTTAAATGCATAAGCAATGCGCCGCGGAAGGGGAAAGGGGTGATTCCGCCCTCCATGCCAGGCGCGGACGGTGTCGTACGCTTTAACAATTTTGTTTTTTATGGAACGCTTTTTTTACAATAATGTATTGAGGCCAGACGGAGCGAGACCCTTGACAAACCCCTGAAACACCTTTTTTACTATGGACTTCTCAATTGGCTTTTTGTTAAAAGAAAAGGTTTTTTCATTAGCCAGCCGCGCACCGCGGGTTGAAAAGGAAAGGTGAACCATGTGTCGTTTATTTGCCATAACCAGCAAAACGCCCGTCTCGCCTATGGTGGCCATGGAAGCCATGGACATCATGCGCGAAGGCCATGACGGTTCGGGAGTGGGTCTGTTTTTGCGCGATCTGTCCGGCCCCTTCGACGAGATGAAGGAAGCCCCGATCTTGTCGGGCATCTTCACCGAGGCGGGCATCAAGCGGCTGGACCGATATATGATGGATCTGGGGTTCATGACCAAGTACAAGATCTCGATCAAAGTGCCCAAGGTGCCGCTGCCCGGCACCCCCCGCCGGGATCTGTACCTGATCCGGGCCTACGAATATCCCGAAGGCTGGGAGGCCCTTTCGTTCCAGGAGCTGGGCCAGCGCCTGCTCAACATTCGTTTGCAGTTGCGGGCCATGGGCGAAAAAGAAGAGGACATGATCGTCTTCTCCTTCTGGCCCGACGTGATCATGATCAAGGAGATCGGCGATCCCATGCAGGTGGCGCGCCACCTGAACCTGGACCGCA
>JAKAFO010000234.1 GCA_021819735.1 Deltaproteobacteria bacterium | reverse complement strand
CGATCCCGGCTTATCGTCCATCGCTGAACTCCGGCGTCGGTCCCGGACCGACCGCATACAGCTCGTACCCCGGCACCGGCGACAGGTTGGCCAACTCCGCTCGCCAGGCGGGCGGGGTCTCGCCGTAGCGCTCCTTCTCCATGGGTCCCCAGAAGATATGCGTCACCCGCAACTGGGCCGCGATCTGGCGCCAATCGCCGCCCCCCTGGTAAATCCGGCCGATCATGGCCTCGGGTTCCCGATAATCGATCCCGTGGGACCACAGATGCCCGGAGTAGCCCACGGCGATGGCGTAACCCCAAAAAGAGAGCGGGTGGTTGAAGGTCGGCGTGGCGGCCACCACGGCATCTTTCGGCAACGCCAGCACCGCGCCCTTGGTGTTCCACAGCTCGCGCCATTCGTAAAGCTTGGTGGGTTGGGCCTGGCCGCCGGAAACCGTCACCAGACTCACCGTTCCGGAGAAGAACAGCACCAGGCACAGGACCGCCTTGCGCCGCGGGGTCAAGTAGGGCGTGACGGCCTTGGCGGCCAGGGCCACGCCGATCAGGTAGAACCAGATTAGCACCTTAAGCTTATCCCAATCCCAGGGGGCCAGCAGCACGCCGTTGAAAAGCAGAAACGCCCCGCCGGCCATCAGCCACTCGGCCCGCTCGCGGCCGCCGCCCTTCCACAAGCGATAGCCGGCCGCGGCCAGCAGAAATAGGGTCCAGGGCCCCAACTCCACGCCGAAGAAGAGGGCCATATTGCGCGGCTCGAACCAGCCCCACTGGAAATGGAGTATGGAGCCCTTGCGGAACAGATCGGTGAGGTAGAGCACGAAAACCGACCCCAGGGGCACGGCCAGGGCCAGAACCGGGGCCAGTTGGCGCAAATTGCTTTTGGGCCCGGCGCCGGCCAGGGTGTAAAAGGCGATCAGCAAGCTGATCACGATGAAGGCGTGCATGTGGAAGAAGGGCAAGGCCCCCCAGGCCAGACCCACCAGGATCACCTGGCCCCGGGACCAGGGCGCGGCGTCGCCGCTCGGCGCATAAAACTGCTCCCGGACCTGGCCGACCAGCCACAGCCCCAAGGGCAGGGCCAGCAGCAAGCCGCGCTGGGTGATGAAGAGGGTCATGAAAAAGTTCTTCCAGGTGAGCGCTTCCTGGTAGTCTTGCCACACACCGCTGGTCAGCAGTTGCCAGCCGGCCCACCCGCCGTTGAGGAAAAAGGCCCCCACCACCAAAATGCCGCCGAAGCGGTACAAGGCCAGCACCGTGGCCAGCAGCAGCACGAGGCCCACCAGGAAAAGATGGGTCTGGGTGGGCACGCCGAGCTGCTCCCAGAAGGCGTTGTAAAAATCGACGCCGAATGGATAGAACAAGTTCTCTAGGGAGAAAAAGGGGTTGTCGGGCGGGAAGAAGGCGCCGTCGGTCAGGTGGCGGATGTAGGCGATGTGCATGGGCAGATCGCCGTAGTTGTTCCTGAGCAGGGTTTGGACGGCGTTGTCCACGCTGAAGTAAAGATAGGCAAAGTGGCGCAGGCCGAGCAGCAGGATGAAGGCCGCCACCGTTATGTCGATCCAATCCCAGGCGATCGTTTCCCGGCGCTCGCTTCCGGGCAGGAAAGCGCGGCAGATGTACACCAGACCCGCGCCGGCCAGCAGGCTCGCGGCCGCGATCCAGCCGTTGAGTCCCTGGAAGAGCAACGCCAGCAGAACGCCGCACAGCGTGCTGAAGACAATATGCCAGAGGATGCCTTGGACGATGATCACGGGGCGGGCTCCTGGGGGCCGGGCGGCGGGCCGACCAGGGTACCGGCACCCTGCCAGGTATCCTTGAAGCGCGCCTCCCGGTAGTAGTAGAGGATATCGGTATAGGCATCGCGCAGCCGGCCGCTCACCCGGTAGTAGGGGGCATCCAGCATGGCTTCCACGGCTGGCTGATCCTGGATGTCCACGAGCAGCACGTCCCCCCGCACCGGTTTGCCGGCCTTGAAGGGGTCGAAGTGCAGGTCGGGGTAATCGCTCAAGGTCCAGGGCAGGGGCCAGGTTTGCTGGATGGCCACGACGATGCGCATGTTCTTGGCTTCGGGATGGCGGGCGCAGACCCGCTCGATATGGTCGGTCAGATCGACGATGGATTTGAAGGAATGGGTATAGACATAACGCTGTTTGGGGTCGTCGGGGTAACGGAAGGTGAGCCGGGCGGCCAATCCCGCGCTGGCCGCGACGAGCAAGGCGGCCGCAAGGTAGACCAACCCCTTGCCCACCACCGGCCAGCGCTGACGGATGGTTTCCACGCCGTATCCGAACACGAAGCACAGCGGCCAGATCAGGTTGAGGATCAGCCAGGGCGTTTTGTAGGGGATCAGCGAATAGGCCAGCACGCCACCCACGGCCAGCGCGCACCAGAAACGGCCGAGGCGCGAGGTACGCCATCCCAGGAAGGCCGTCGCGACCAGGGCCGCCAGGGCCGGCCACTCGTAAAGGCGCATGAGATTGAGCCAGTAGAAAAAGGGCTTCTCGTGACCGCTGCTGCCCATGCCGGTCTTCAGCCAGGGCGCCAGGGCCACGACCATGTCGATGACCCCGTGGGGATTCATCAAAAAGCCGCTGTAGACCAACAGGGTCACCAGCAGGCCGGCGCCGATCGTGCGGAAGAGAAAGCGCCGGTGATCGGGAGGCGCGAAGACCGGTTGGACGGCCCGTTTGTTCTTGAGTTTGCCTTTGACCTCCGGCAGGGGCGATTCTTCCTGGACGTCGGCTTCCGGCAGAAAACGCGCCAGCACCGCCACCAGCATCAGGGCGATGAACCAGGTGCCGAAGAAGATGAAAAAGGTTTCCTTGATCAGCACCGTGCCGAAAAAGCCGGCGGTCATGCAGACCACGCCCCGGCGCCAGGAGACCCGCCGGGCATAGTTGAAGTAGCCGAAGCTGAAAAGCAGTTGGAAGAAGATGAAGACCGTCTCGTGGATCGCGTATCGTCCGTAAAAGATCGAGGCGGTGCTGAAGGCCAGGGCCAGGGCCGCCCAAAGGGCGATACGGCCGAAGAAGCGGCGGTGGGCCAGCACCAGCAGCGTGTTCGCCGCGGCGAAAACCACCGTCACCAAGCGCAGGGAGACAATCCCTTTGCCGAACAGGGTTTCGCTGAGCTGTAGCAGGTAGAAAAACAGGGGGCCGTGATAGTTGTTGGGGTCGTAGCGAAAAAAGCCCTGCCGCCACATCTGCATGATGTACCAGCCGTTGACCCCTTCGTCGTGATGGGGCGGCCGCAGGTCGAGGTCGTAGAGCAGCATCAAAAGCCAGACGGCCGCGGGCAGTGCCAGAGCCCAGTGCCAGCTATCACTCTTCTTCATCGTCAAGCCAATCGCGCCCCTGAAGGGACGGGCGCCCTCGCGTCTCGGAATCGAAGGCCCGCCGTTCGACTGAGGCGGCACCTATTTGCAGGGAGAAATAAACGCCCGGTCCATAACATAAAGCCGGGATGTAATTCAACGCCTGAGTTGCTGGGCGAACGCCAGGGCGAGCGGCCCGCGGGTTGATGCCGTTCGATGCGCGTAGGGTTATTCCGGTCGGATCCGATAGGGATAACCCTCAACTATCGGATATGCATTGACAAATTCCATCAGATCGCATCAAAAACAACCCGCATCATCCACTTATCACGGGTTGCCCCCGGGAGGCCTGCATGCCGGTTCGTAAAATCACAATGCCTGACCCCAATGCCCTGCACCCCGAATTCGAGGAGCGCGAAAAGATCGAAGCGGCGCTCCGGGAGGCCCAGAGTCAGTACCATCAACTGATTGACGAGTTGCCGGCCGCTTACTCGGAGGTGGACCTTAAGGGCAATCTGATTTCATTGAATCAAGCCACCCTCGATCTGTGCCTGCGAACCAAGGACGAGCTCATCAACCTGCCCTACAAAGCGTACCTGGATGCTGAAACGGCGGACAACGTCTTTAGGGCCTACAATACCGTTTATAAAACCGGCATCCCCATGCAAGGGTTCGTGCATCAACTCATTCGCAAGGATGGCAATCCGATCACCATCGAATGCGCCATCTCCTTGAAAAAAGAAAACGGCAAAGTGGTCGGCTTCCGCGGGATTTGGAACGATATCACCGCGCGCAAAAAGACCGAGGAAGATCTCGCCAATCATCGCAGCCGCCTGGAAGCCATCTTCGGCAGTGTCCAGGAAGGGATCATCGCGGTCAACGCGGACGGCCAGGTGACCGATGCCAATCGCGCCGTTGAAGCGATCTGCGGGGTGGCCATCGAAAGCATCATCGGCAAACCCTATGGCGACACCCAAACCTTATGCGGCCGGTCATGTCATCGCATTTTACATGAAACCCGATCCAAAGAGACCGAGATCAAGGAGTGTCAAATCGGGTGCAATCGGTATGATCGGCCCCAGCAGGTCGTCGTGGTCAATAGTTCTCCGCTGATCGGCGCCAACGGCAACAGCATGGGCGCGGTGCTGGTGATCCGGGACATCACCGAACTGCTGGGTCTCGAAAAGGAGCTGCGGGGCCGGTACAAGTTCCAGAACCTGATCGGCAAAAGCAAGCAAATGCAGGAGACCTACGATCTGCTGGAAAATTTGGCCAACCTTGAGACCACGGTCTTAATCACGGGCAAAAGCGGCACCGGCAAGGAACTAGTGGCCAAGGCCCTGCACTATGCCGGCGGGCGAACCCATCAGCCGTTCGTGAAGGTCAATTGTTCCGCCCTCACGGAGAGTCTGCTGGAAAGCGAGCTTTTCGGCCATGTCAAAGGCGCCTTTACCGGCGCCATCAAGGACCGTCAGGGCCGATTCCAAATGGCCGACGGCGGCACGATTCTGCTGGATGAGATCGGCGACATATCCCCCCTGATCCAACTCAAACTGTTGCGCGTGCTTCAGGAAAAAGAGTTCGAAAGGGTCGGCGAATCCACGACGCTGAAGGTGGATGTGCGGGTCATTACCTCCACCAACAAAGATTTGAGAGCGAAGGTGAAAAGAGGAGAGTTCCGGGAAGATCTCTACTACCGCCTGAAGGTCATGGAGATCGCGCTGCCTTGCCTGCGCGACCGGATCGAGGATGTGCCCTTGCTGGTGGATCATTTTTGCCGATTGTTCCGTGAGCGCTTTAACAAGCGCATCGATGGCGTCTCCAGCGATGTGATGAGCCGGTTCATGAATTATGGGTGGCCCGGCAACGTACGGGAATTGGAGCACGTGCTGGAACATGCCTTTGTGCTGTGCGGCGAGCGCACCGTAAGGCTTGAGCATTTGCCCTCGGAAATCAGGGATTATACCGGAACGCAGTCCATGCCGGCCCACCCCAAACCCGCCCAAAAAACGCACACGGCCCAAGAGGTGCTGAGCGCTTTGGAAAAAGCCCGCTGGAACAAGACCAAAGCCGCGCTGCTGCTGGGGGTCGAGCGGCGCACCATTCACCGTAAGATCAAGCAATTCCATTTGCTCGAAAAATAGAATGGCCGCGGCACCGTTGGCGGGTTCATTGGGACGCGACCCTACTCAGCCAGCGAGACATGTCGCACTATGCGACGCCCCACTGTGTCGCAGTCGCAGTCAACCACTCCTTTCTCTTTTACACTTTGTATTCAATTCCACCCCTGCGCCTTTTCGAATGCTTGCCCGGAGCGCACTTTTCCTTACCTAACGAGCCTCAATCATTAGAGTATTGCTATGGCTTCGGTCATAATCGCTTTATCATGCATTTTTAAAATGCACTGGCACCTGTGTTGCAGATCTTACCATTCTTGATTCGGTTCGATCGAATCCCCCCTCCTACTCGAGTGCCATCGGCCCAATTGTTTCCGCTGCACCCTTTTAATGCGGGAAGAGGGCTATCGCGCGCTTGAAAACAAAGATTCACAACTCGCGAAGCAAGGGAGAAAACGATGAAGGGAGCTGATGGGAGAAGTGTGAAAGCGTGCTTTGCAGGGTTCCGCAAAGCGGTTCTGTTGCTCTTTCTGATAGCCCTGATTCCGATGATAACGGCCGCATTTAGGGGCCACGGAACCGGCGCATTTGTCGGCGGTGCGCCGGTTGCGGGGCTGACCTACCGGAGCGACAAGTGTTCCGGGACCACCGATGCCCAAGGGACCTTTGTCTATTTCAAAGGCAAAACGGTCACCTTTGCCATCGGCGACCTGGTCCTGGGCACGGCCGCGGGCCAAGAGCGCTTGTCGCCCATCGACCTCGTGCCGGGCGCGGTGGATGGCACCGATCCGATGGCAAACAACATCAGCGTCCTGCTGCAAAGCCTCGATCAGGACGGCCATCTCAACAACGGCATCCGCATCACCCGCGCGATCGCCGCCATCGTCGGCCAATACGCCATCAATTTCGATCAGGCGCCGGCCGCCTTTGCCGCGGACCCCAATGTGAAGGCGCTTCTGGCCGAACTCAACGCCGCCGGTGCGTTCAACGACACCGATCCGCGCGACCGCACCCTGATGGGCGCCACGGCCGCGCGCGAACAACTGGCCCGCTGCCTGAGCCAGCGCCGCACGGTAAAGACCGCCCAAGGGATTTTAAAAGGGTATGCCGCGGACGAAAACACCTGGCAGTATTTGGGCATTCCCTATGCCGAGCCGCCCCTGGGCGATCTGCGCTGGACACCACCCCAACCGCCGGCCCGCTGGAAAGGCGTACGCGACGCCATCGCCTGGGGCGATCAGGCGGCCCAGAGTCCCTCCTTTCAAGCCAGCGGCGAAGGCGGCATGAGCGAAGATTGCCTCTACCTGAACGTGACCGCACCCAAGAAAGCCTGCAAGCTGCCGGTCATGGTCTGGTTCCACGGCGGCGCCTTCACCATCCTGACCGGAAACACCAAAGGCTACAACAATGCCGCCGGCCTGACCACCAAGGGGGTGGTGCTGGTGACGGTAAGCCACCGTTTGGGCCCCTTCGGCTATCTGGCCCATCCCCTGCTGGTTGAGGAATCCGAATACGGCGGCTCCGGAAACTACGGCCAGATGGACCTGGTGGCGGCCCTCGAATGGGTCCAGGACAACATCGCGGCTTTCGGCGGCGACCCGCACAACGTGACCATTTTCGGCCAATCGGGCGGCGGCGGCAAAACGGCCTCCTTGATGACCTCACCCATGGCCACCGGCCTTTTCCACAAGGCCGTCATCATGGCCGGCGTCACCGAGCTGTTACCCTCCACCGCCGAAACCGCCATCGCCGCGGCCGAAGCGGTGGGGACCGCCATGTTCAACCGCCTGGGCGTCACCTCCCTGGCAGAGGCCCGCGCCCTGCCCTGGACCGCGATCGTGCAGTCGGATACCGATGCCGGCATCCCGCGGGAGATCTACCGGCCCACGATCGATTATCACTACATTTCCGAAACCTACTACGATACCGTGGTCAACGGCCAGCCCAACGACGTCCCGCTGCTGATCGGCTGCACGGCCGCGGACTACCCGCACATCGTCGCCGGCACGAAGCAACAGGTGCCCCTGCGCAGCACCTATGGCGATTCCGATATCTACGTCTACAAATTCAATCGCGTCCCCACCGGCTGGACCCAGATGGGCCTTTTGAGCAACCACGGCGGCGAAATCCCTTATCTCTTCAACTACCCGGCCACCTTCGTGAGCAACTACCTCTTTAACCTCGTGCTCGATCCGGCCACCGGCCGACGGCCCGCGATCGGCGATCTCAACGGCAACGGCGTCACCGGAACGGCCGGAGACACTGCGGACATCTATGCTTCCATGGGCTGGAGCGCGGCGGATGCGGCCATGGCCCAGACCACCATGTCGATCTGGACCAACTTCGCCAAAACCGGCGATCCCAGCATTCCCGGCCTCGACTGGCCGGCCTATACCACGGAAAACGATGCGTATGTGGAGATCGGCGCGGACGCCCTGACCGTAAAAAGCGGCTTGGATACGGCCTTTCCGTGATGAAGTAGAATCACAACGCCCAACCCCAGAGGAGTGAAGACTATGATGCAGGGAATCATTGCCGAAAAGCTTCCAAGATCGTTTGCCAAGGGCGGCTATGCCCTGTTGCTGATCTTGCTGATACCGCTGTTGACGGCCGCCGCCAAGGGCCACGGAACCGGTGCATTTGTCGGCGGTGCGCCGGTTGCGGGGCTGACCTATCGGAGCGGCAAGTGTACCGGAACCACCGATGCCCATGGGACCTTTGTTTATTTCAGAGGCAAAGCGGTCACCTTCGCCATCGGCGACCTGGTCCTGGGCTCGGCCGCGGGCCAAGAGCGCTTATCTCCCATTGACCTCGTGCCGGGAGCGGTGGATGGCACCGATCCCGTCGCGAACAACATCAGCGTCCTGCTGCAGAGCCTCGATCAGGACGGCCATCTGAACAACGGCATCCGCATCACCCGCGCGATCGCCGCCATCGTCGGCCAATACGCCATCAATTTCGATCAGGCGCCGGCCGCCTTTGCCGCGGACCCCAATGTGAAGGCGCTTCTGGCCGAACTCAACGCCGCCGGTGTGTTCAACGACACCGATCCGCGCGACCGCACCCTGATGGGCGCCACGGCCGCGCGCGAACAACTGGCCCGCTGCCTGAGCCAGCGCCGCACGGTAAAGACC
>JAKAFO010000233.1 GCA_021819735.1 Deltaproteobacteria bacterium | reverse complement strand
CGGTCACCTTCTTGAAGACCACATGGTTGATCTTGATGTTGAAGACACCTCTTTTCAGCAGGGTGTCTTTAATCGCCTCGGCGCTGGTGCTGCGGGTGAGCGATGCGTAGAGTTCGCAGAAGACGGACAGTTCGCCTTCGGTCACCCCTTTTTCGAACGAGACCGATTGCAGGCCGCTGTTTTTAAAGAGGGTCACCGTGCGGCTGACGTTGATACGCGGGTCCAGGGGCTCTTCATCGATGTAGAACTGCCCCCGGTTGAGGATGAAAACCAGCGGCGAGATCGATTCCAGCAAGCGCTCGGCGATGGGCAGCAGCTCGTTGATGGATTGCTTGATGACCGGGTGACTGGCCTGGTACATCATGGTGCGATTGAGCAGCATGGCCAGCGTGCGTCCGAAATGTCCCAACTGGTCCTTGAGACGAATAATCATCGATGGTTTCCTTCTATCGTGGGCTTGCTTGCATCCAATTCTCGATGGCCTGGGCGAATTCCCGACACGTGGAATAACGCCGCTCTTTATCGTAAGCGACCGCTTTCATGACAATCGCATCCAGGGCCGCGTCCACGTTGGGATTGGCCTGGCAGGGGGTCTTGCTGAACAGGCGGTCCTGCAAGCGCAATTTGATTTTCAATAATTTGACGGCCGAATCGTACGGCGGGTAGGGCAGGCCGCCGCAGAGCATCTCCAGCAGCATGACGCCGGCGGCGTAAATATCGGCCCGGCCATCGACGATACCCGAAACGATCTGCTCGGGTGCCATGTAGGTGGGCGTGCCCACCATCACCCGGTGGTCGTCGTTCGAACCGCCATAGGAACGTGCCACGCCGAAGTCGGTGACGATCGGCCGCTTGGAATGGGCTTCGATGAGGATGTTGCGCGGCTTGATATCCCGGTGCACGATGCCCAGCTTGTTGGCATAGTCCAGGGCATCCAGGATCTTGAGGATCATCTTCAGGCTCACGGTCACCGGCAGCATGCGCTTGGAGGGCAGCACATTGCGCCGCGCCTGGCGAATGTAATAGGCCAGCGACTTGCCCTTGATCAATTGCATGGTGAAGTAGAGAAACTCGTCGGTTTCGCCCACCTCGTAGACCGGAATGATGCAGGGATGGGAGAGAAAGGCCGCCGCTTCGGCTTCCTGGTGAAACAGTTCGGCGATGCGCGGCGTCAGCAATGCCTTGGGCAGAATCTTGACGGCGATCTGGCGCTTGAGCGTTTTCTGATAGGCGACAAAGACAACGGACATGGCACCGTTGTCCAGCTTGTGCAGCAAACGGGACGTGCCCACCGTCTGGCCGATCAGGTGGTCGAAATTCATCGTTTTTATGGAAGCCACGTCTGTCTTGTGCTCCTGTTCAGGTCAAAGCCCAAGCCGGCGCCGCGGGAGCGTCCCCAAGGGGCGATAGCGGCTCACCGACGATCCCCGACGGTGTGGTGCGCTTCTCTATCATGCGAATATCATACCAACAAGACGTGTTTTTATTGATTGCCGAAGCCGTTGAGTTCGCCGCAGTCGGGACACTGCCAGGTGATGTGATTGCACGACATGCCCCAGACATTCTCCTGCATGCACTCCTGGCAGATCTCGAATCCACAGCGGCAGCGCCAGCAGAAGGAAAATGTCCGGCCGCAGCAATGGCACTGTTGTTGGGACGGTCGACGCCAGCGGCGTTTACGGGAAGGTGCGGGAGTGGTCATGCTTCAAAAGCTTCCTTGCCTTGTCGTTTGCAGGCATCCATGTTAGTGAGTGAAGCGGCTTGGGATTGCGGTCGAAGTTACGCCAAGCCTCGGAGCGTGTCAACCCGTGCCCGCAATCGCTATCCACAACCCTAACTATTGCGTCCTGAGCAGCCCATGACTCCTGAAACAGCATCCCCGGCGGACCGCCCGGCGCGTCCGCTGCTCTACTTGATCGACGGCAGCGCCTATGTCTATCGCGCGTTTCACGCCGTGCGCAATCTATCCAATTCCAAGGGACTGCCCACCAACGCGGTCTTCGGTTTCGCGCGCATGCTGATCAAGCTGATGCAAGAGCGCGCCCCGGGCTACGTGGCCATGTTCTTCGACGCCAAAGGGCCCACTTTCCGCCACGAGTTGTATCCCGAGTACAAGGCCAACCGGCCGGCCATGCCCGAGGAACTGGCAGTGCAATGGCCCTATGTCAAACGGGTGACGGCCGGCTTCAACATCCCGGCCATCGAACTGGCCGGTTTCGAGGCCGATGATCTCATCGGCACCTATGCCCGGCTGGCCGTGGCGGCCGGCTTCGACGTGATCATGGTCACCGGCGACAAGGACTTCATGCAGTTGGTCAACGAGCATGTCTCCATCTGGGACCCCATGAAGGAGAAGCGCATCGACTTGGCTTCCATCGCCCAGGATTTCAAGCTGACCCCTGCCCAACTGATCGACACGATGGGGCTCTCCGGCGACACCAGCGACAACGTGCCCGGCGTGCCGGGCATCGGTCCCAAGACCGCCCTGGCCTTGATTCAGCAGTTCGGCGGCATCCAGGCTCTGTATGACCGCATCGAGGAGGTGGCCTCGGCCAAACAGCGTGAGCGGCTGCTGGCCCACAAGCAGCAGGCCTTGTTGAGCCGCCGCTTGGTGACCATCGATGACCGGGCACCGGTGGAGTTCAACGTGGAGGCCCTGCGCGTCCAGCCGCCCGATGACAAGGTGCTGACCGACCTTTTTCAGGAGCTGGAGTTCCGCCAGTTGCAGCAGGAGTTCCGGGTCGCATCCCGAGCGGAGCCGGAGACGCGCTATAGCGCGATCCTTTCCCTGGAGGCGCTGGAGGCCCTGGTGGCAAAGCTCGGCCGCTGCCGCCTGTTCGCCGTGGATACCGAAACCACGTCGGAAAATCCCATGGCGGCCTCCCTGGTGGGCGTCTCGGTGGCCTGGGAACCCAATGCGGCGGCCTACATCCCCTGCGGCCATCGCTACATCGGGGTGCCCGATCAAATACCCCGGGAGGTGGTCCTGGCGCGACTCAAGCCGGTGCTCGAGGATGCATCCATCGCCAAGGTGGGTCAGAACATCAAATACGACTGGACGGTGTTCCGGCGCCACGGCGTCGATCTGGCCGGCGTCGCTTTCGACACCATGCTCGGCTCTTACCTGCTCAATCCCTCCAAGCGGGCCCACAACCTGGACCAGATCGCCCTGGATTTTCTCGATCACCAGAACATCACCTTCGCCGATGTGGCCGGCAAGGGCAAAGGTGCCCTGACCTTCGACCAGGTGACCCTGGAGCAGGCCGTGCCTTACGCCTGCGAAGACGCCGACATCACCCTGCGGGCGTATGAGGTGCTGCGGCCCCAGTTGGACGCCCTGGGGCTGATGGAACTCATGGCCCAGGTGGAGATGCCGCTGGTGCCGGTGCTCATGGAGATGGAGATGACCGGCGTGCGGCTCGACCAGCAGAAACTGCACGAATTGTCCAAAAGCTTTTCCCATCAACTGCAGCGGTTGGAAGAGGAAATTTACCTGCTGGCCGGCGAGAAGTTCAACATCCAATCCTCCCAGCAGTTGGGCCGCATCCTGTTCGAAAAGCTGCAACTGCCGACCGCTAAAAAGACCAAGAAAAAGACCGGCTACTCCACCGATGTGGAGGTGCTCACCCACTTGGCCGAACAGCACGAGCTGCCGGCCTTGCTGCTGCGCCACCGCACCTTGGCCAAGCTCAAATCCACTTACGTGGATGCGCTGCTGGATCAGGTGGACCCGGGCAGCGGTCGCATCCACACTTCGTTCAACCAGACCGTAGCCGCCACCGGCCGCTTGAGCAGTTCGGACCCCAACCTTCAGAACATTCCCATCCGCACGGAAGAGGGGCGGGAGATCCGCAAGGCGTTCATCGCCCGGCCCGACTGGTATTTGCTTTCGGCCGACTACTCCCAGATCGAGCTGCGCATCCTGGCCCACTGCGCCGAGGACGAAATCCTCATCCAGTCCTTCGCCAACAACGAAGATATCCATGCCCGCACGGCCAGCGAGGTTTTCCACACGCCCCTGGACCAGGTGCCGGCCGAATTGCGGCGCCAGGCCAAGGTGATCAACTTCGGCATCATCTACGGCATGAGCGCCTTCGGGTTGTCCCGGGAGCTGGGCATCAGCAACAAGATGGCCCAGACCTATATCGACAGCTACTTCGAGCGTTACAGCGGCGTGCGGGCCTACATGGCGCGCGCGGTGGAAGAGGCCCGCCGCACCCAGCGCAGCAGCACCCTTTTGGGGCGCATCCGGCTGCTGCCGGACATCGCCAGCGGCAATCCCACCATACGCCAATTCGCCGAGCGCACGGCCATCAATACGCCCATTCAAGGCACCGCCGCCGACCTGATCAAGGTGGCCATGATCCGCATCGCCGCGCTGTTGAAAGCCCGGGAGCTGAAAACGCGGATGCTGTTGTCGGTGCACGACGAAATCGTCTTCGAGGTGCCGCCGGATGAGTTGGACCTCGTTGGGCGGCTGATCCCCGAGACCATGGAACGGGTGTGGGATTTGAAGGTGCCGCTGAAAGTCAATGTGGCCTGGGGGCGCAATTGGGTCGAAGCGCACTGAGCGACGATAGTTGGATCGAATCTTTTGGTGCTTACCATCGTAGTCGTTCTCGCATGGCGAGCACGAGTACGCGTACGAGTACGAAAAAATAGAGATGGAGGTACATGGCGATGAAACGATGCTATTGCTTGCTGGCCGTCATGCTGGCCGTCATGCTGGTCGTGCTGGCCGGATGTTCGCTTCCCAAGATGACCCTTTTCGGCGAAGGGCAGGAACCGCTGCAGGAATTTGTCGTGCAAGGCAAAGGCCCGGGCAAGATCCTGCTGCTCTCCATTGACGGCACCATCTCCGACCGGCCCCAGGAGCGCATCCTGCGCACCCAGCCGAGCATGGTGCAACAGGCGGTGTCGTACCTCAAACATGCCGAGCAGGACCCGGAGATCAAGGCCTTGCTGCTCAAGGTCAACTCCCCGGGCGGTTCGGTGACGGCCAGCGACATTCTCTACCACGAGATCAGCGCCTACAAGCAGCGCACCGGCGTCAAGATGGTGGTGGCCATGATGAATGTGGCCGCCTCGGGCGGTTATTACATCTCGCTGCCCGCCGATCACATCCTGGCCCATCCTACTACCGTGACCGGCTCCATCGGCGTGATTTTCATGCGTCCGGGGGTGAGCGGGTTGATGGAAAAGGCCGGACTGGCCATGAACGTGAACAAATCCGGCCCGCAAAAAGACATGGGCTCGCCGTTCCGGCCGCCCACCGAAGAGGAACTGGCGATCTTCCAGGGGTTGACCGACGGACTGGCCGGCCGCTTTTACGATCTGGTGATGCAGCACCGCAAGCTGCAGCCGGATCAACGCCAGCAGGTGGTCAGCGCCCGCGTTTACCTTGGGCCACAAGCGCAAGCCCTGGGGCTGGTCGATCAGATTGGCTATCTGGACGATGCCGTGGCCAAGGCCAAGGAGATCGCCGGCTTGGACGCCGATGCGCGCGTGATCACCTATCGGCGTCAAAAGGTCGAGGACGCCACCCTCTATAATCCGGCCATCCAGGCCGGCGGCGGCGATCTGCAGAGCCTGGTGCCCATCCTGGCACCGCTTTCGGCGGCTGCCGAAGCCGGATTTTACTATATGTGGCCGGCGGCCATGGGCCAATAGGTTCGTCAGTACACCCTGAGGGTGTCTGCTAAAGTTTCGCGGCAGCCATCCGATACCCTATATACTGGGTACGGGGCTGCCGCGGCCGTTTTTTCGCATCCGATCTACAGATGTCACGCCTCCAGATTTCGCCCCACCCCGCAAAAAATAAAGAAGGGAGCAATAAAATGGAGACGAACATTACCAACCTGCCCACTTTCCGGTCCAACACCAGCGCGGACAGCAACCTGCGCGCCTGGCAAGCCGAGCGCACGGCGGTGGCGGCCGTGAGCAACGAACAGCACATGGACGTTACCCTGGTGACCGACGAAGGCGACAAGGTGACCCTTTCGCTGGATGCCCGCGCCGCCGCCATTTACGGTGCCTATGAACAGGCCGCCGTCGATGGGCAAGGCCTTTCGGCGGCCAAGGGGGAGTTGAGCGCCGGGCTTTACGAGCGGGAGATGACCTTCACCGTGGAAGGCGAATTGAGCGCGGAAGAACAAAAAGACATCCGCAAGGCGCTCAAAACGCTGGATCGCATGATGCACAACTTCGTCAACGGCGATGTGAAGCCGATGCTGGCCAAGGCCGGCAAACTCCAGGGCTTGGAGAGCCTGGCCGGTATCGAAGCCCATATGTCCTACGAGCGCACCGTGCTGGTGGCCCAGCAGAGTCAGGAAACGGCCGTATATGGTCCGGATAGCCAGGCGGCGGCCCCGGCGGTTCAGGCCCCGGCGGTTCAACTCCCGGCCGCGACCGATGGTTCCGAGCAGGCTTTGGAGCGTAAGGCCGATGCCGTGGGCGGGCAGATGGCCGAGACGATCGCCGCGACGCAGACCCCGGCGGAGCGCATGCTGGCCTTCGTGGGACAATTGTTGGACGACTACCGCCAGCAGATGGCGGCCTTCGATCCGATGGGCGGCCGGATGATCGACCGCGTGGCCGGTCAATTGCGCGATGCCTTGGCCCAGTTCAATCGACTGAGCGAAAGCGCCGCGCCACAGGCGGCTTAACAGAACCTACTGCTTGCCGGTGCCGGCATTCTCGCCGGCGCCGGTCACGGGCGCTCCCCGCACCGTGGCATCGATGGCGTCATAAATGGTCTTGAAGGTCTCGGCGAAATTGCCGGGCGAGAGCCTGCCCACCTCGATGAACTTGACGGCGATCTCCTTGCTGGCCCGCAGCACCTGTTCCTGGGTCGATTCTTTTCCCATGGGTGATTCTCACTTTTAATGTGTAATGATTCTGGCTTGCTAACAGGTGCGATCCAGCCTGTCAAGGATCGGGCTGTCGGTGAGCGTGCCCTTGCGCGAAAGCGATGACGCCAAACTTCTGCCGGGCAGCGCCGATGGCTTGATCCGGCGCTATTTCCAGGTCACGAACTGTGTTTGACACCCGCCGCGAAATTCTCTATGTTCAGCAGGCTTCAGGATCGCTCGGCGATCCTTCATTTGTTGTCAGGAGAACTTTGCCATCATGGCCGACCAGACCCAGCACAGCGTACCGTATGCCATCGAAAAACCGGAGACGGTGCGCACCGATCTTCTCCAGCCCATGGAATACGCCTACCAGGGCCGCCGGGATATCGTCATCACCATCCGCCAGCCGGAATTTACTTCGGTCTGTCCCATGACCGGTCTTCCCGATTTCGGCACCATTACCGTCCGCTACCGGCCCGGCGCGAAGATCATCGAGCTCAAGTCGTTGAAATTCTACTTGCTCCAGTATCGCAATGTGGGGATTTTTTATGAACATGTGGTCAACCGCATTCTGGACGACCTGGTCAAGGCTCTGGCGCCCCAATGGATGGAAGTTCAAGGTGTCTTCTCCGCCCGCGGCGGCATCACCACCGAGGTGGTGGCGCACTTTCCCGAAGAACGAAAATAATCGGTCCAGGAGAGATTGGATAATGCCCAGATCGTTCGCCCGGATCTTCCCGATGCTTGTGGTTATTCTTTTTTGCGGGGCCTGCGCCCAGGTCCAGAACATCCGTGTCGAGCCTCGCCAGGGTTTTTCCGAGGCGCCGGTCGTTGACCGCGACTACTGGAAAAAAGGCGCGATTGCGCTGAAAGGCGGAGCCCAGACCGTGTTCGGCCGCCAATGCGAAACGCTGTTGCTGCAAACCCTGATCGAAACCATTGGCAGCGAAGCTGACCGGTTGCGGCTCTTGTCGCCCGAAGACAATCGGTCGCCGGACTTCATGAAGTTGGCCGATCCCTTCGCCGATCCCCGATCCGCTTTCGAATTTCACAAAAGGGCCCGCATGCAAGGTTTCCACTGCCTGATGCAGGCGAGCGTATTGGATATCCGGCCGGTGGAGAAGAAAAAGGGGTTCTGGTGGTTCCGCGGTACCAAGTATTATTTAAATGTCGTCGTGTCGCTGGATCTGTATGACACGTTCACGGCGGCCAAAATCTCCAGCCAAGTCATGGAAGCATTGGTCAAGATCAACGCCTCGACGCACGAAAATTTTATGGCCGGCATGCCGGATAATATCGAAGCGGTGGATGAGGCCATCGTGGACATGGCCGAGGAGATGGGCGAACTGGCCGCCGAGCAGATCGACGCAGGCCGATGGATGGCCATGGTGGCCGAGGTGCAAGGCCGGCAGGTGCGCCTGGCGGCCGACGGCGATTCCGGGCTGGAGCAAGGGGATCGGCTCGCCGTATTCGAAGGCCGCCGCATCGTCGATGGACTGAACGGCGAGCGGTTCATCGTACCCGGATACAAGCTGGCCGACGTCGAGATTGTCGCCGTCGGCGCCGACGGCGCAACGGCTCAAACCGAAGCTCCGGTCGATATTCAACCCGGAGATATCGCCATTCCCGCCAAATAATTGCCCGTTTGCGGGTCAGTCGACCTTGATGCTGAAGATGGGGATAGGCGTGTCCAGGCCTTTGACCGAGACGGC
>JAKAFO010000232.1 GCA_021819735.1 Deltaproteobacteria bacterium | reverse complement strand
TGCCAGGAAGTGGTCGTGCCCTCGGCCGTGATGCGCCGCACGGTGCCGATCTCTTCCATCTCGATCGGTCCCCAGCGGCTGAAGTCGGGCAACCGGGGCATGCCGGCGCCACCCGCTGCGGACACGGCCGGTCGCCCCTGAGCCGCTTTGACATGCGCCTTGACATCCGCCTCGGTGATGCGGCTGCCGGGGCCGGAGCCCCGGACCTCCCGGATATCCACGCCCAGTTCCCGGGCCAGCCGCCGGGAGGCCGGTCCGGCCGGGGCCGGCGCGCGCTGATCTTCGCCCTCCGTCTGCGCACCTTCCGCTTTCGCCTCGGGGGCCGTAGGCAGACGCGGCGCGGCTTCGTTCGGCGCCTCTTCATCGGCCGCCGGTTTTGCTTCATCCGGCTCAGGCTCTGGGGCCGGCGCGGCACGCGCTTGCCCTTCGGCCTCGACGATTTCCACCTTGGCGATTACATCGCCCACATTTTTTTGATCGCCTTCCCGGACCAGAATTTCGACGATCTTGCCATCGACCTGCGCCGGTATTTCCACCACAGCCTTCTCGGTTTCGAACTCGATGACCGGGTCGTCGGCGCCCACCCGATCGCCGACCTTGACCAGAATCGCCACCACGGTACCGGTTGTCACGTTCTCACTGATTTCCGGGATCTTGATATCCTTGATCATGCGGACTCCTTGTTGGGAATGGATGCATGTTAAACGCTGGTCAACGCGCTTTTGCGATCAGGATCGATCTCGAGTGTTCGGATTGCTTTCTCCAGAATGGATGGGTTGATCTGTTTTTCCCGCGCCAGGAGGCTCAGGGCCGCGAAGGCGATGTGGCGGGCATCGACTTCGAAGTAATCGCGCAAGGCCTCGCGGGTCTCGCTACGGCCGTAGCCGTCGGTGCCCAGCACCGCCAGCGGCCCGGGAATCCATTTGGCGATGGAGGCCGGCAGGGCTTTAAGATAATCCGAGGCCGCCACGAAGATTCCCCCGGCATCGGAAAGCTGCTCGGCGATGAAGCTTTTGCGCGCCGGTTCGCCCGGATGCAGCCGATTGTAGCGTTCGGTCTCGACACCGTCCCAGTAGAGGTTCTTGTAACTGGTCACGCTCCAGACATCGGCCGGCACGCCGAACTGTTCTTCCAGAAGCTTTTGGGCCTTCAAGGATTCATTCAAGATCGCGCCGCTGCCCAGCAGGTGGGCCTTGGCCTCACCGTTGGCGCCGGCGGAAGGCTTCAGTTTATACAACCCCTTGAGGATGCCCTCTTCCGCGTTCTCCGGCATGGCCGGCATGCCGTAGAACTCGTTGGTCACCGTCAGGTAGTAAATCGCCGCCTCGCCCTCCTCGAGCATGCGGCGCAGGCCCTCGCGCACGATGACGGCGATTTCATAGCCGAAGGCCGGATCGTAGGCGTATAGATGGGGATTGCCGTAGGCCAGCAGGTGGCTGTGCCCGTCCTGATGTTGGAGCCCTTCGCCGGCGAGGGTAGTGCGCCCCGAGGTGGCCCCGATCAGGAAACCGCGCGCCTGGGCATCGCCCGCGGCCCAGATCAGGTCGCCGATGCGCTGGAAGCCGAACATGGAATAGAAGAAAAAGAAGGGCACCATGTTGATGCCGAAAGACGAATAGGCGGTGCCGGCGGCGATAAACGAAGACATGGCGCCGGCTTCGGTGATCCCCTCTTCCAAAACCTGGCCGTCCTTGGCCTCCCGGTAGTAAAGCAGCGTTTCCTTGTCCACCGGCTCGTATTGCTGACCCAGGCAGGAGTAGATGCCGAACTTGCGAAAGAGCGACTCCATGCCGAAGGTGCGCGCCTCGTCGGGGATGATGGGCACGATGTAGGGGCCGATCTGCTTGTCGTCCAGCAGCCTGCTCAACAAGTGGACCATGGCCATGGTGGTCGCCAGGTCGCGTTTGCCCGATCCTTTTTCCAACTCCTTGTAAAGCTCCCGGCCGGGCGGCCGGAAGATGGGCACCGATATGCTGCGCGAGGGGGCAAACCCGCCCAGGGCCCTGCGCCGTTCGCGCAGATATTTCATCTCCTCGCTATCATCGGCGGGGCGGTAGAAAGGCGCCTCCTTGATTTCGGCATCCGCGATGGGGATGCCGAACCGGCTGCGAAAATAGCGCAGCTCCTGCTCGTTGAGTTTCTTTTGCTGGTGAGTGACGTTGCGGCCTTCGCCGGCTTCGCCCAGGCCGTAGCCCTTGATGGTCTTGGCCAGAATGACGGTGGGCGCCCCTTTATGACGTACGGCGGCATGATAGGCGGCATATACCTTTTCCGGATCGTGTCCGCCCCGGCGCAGCCGCTGTAGCTGTTCGTCGGTATAGTGGCTGACCAGTTGCGCCAGTTCGGGGGATTTGCCGAAGAAATCCTTGCGGATATAGGCGCCATCGACCACCGAGTAAAGCTGGTACTGCCCGTCGGGCACCTCTTCCATGCGCCGCGCCAGCAACCCCTTTTCGTCATTGGCCAGGAGCGGGTCCCAATCCGCTCCCCAGATCACTTTGATCACATGCCAGCCCGCGCCCTTGAAGGCGGCCTCCAGTTCCTGAATGATTTTGCCGTTGCCGCGCACGGGACCGTCCAGGCGCTGCAGATTGCAGTTCACGACGAAGATCAGGTTGTCCAACTTCTCCCGGGCCGCCAGTGTGATGGCGCCCAGCGATTCGGGTTCGTCGGTCTCGCCGTCGCCGAGGAAGGCCCAGACCTTCTGATCGTCGGGGGCTTTGATGCCCCGGTCTTTCAGGTAGTGAACGAACCGTGCCTGGTAGATGGCCATGATCGGCGACAAGCCCATGGAAACGGTGGGGAACTGCCAGAAGCGCGGCATCAGGCAGGGATGCGGATAGGAGGGCAGACCGCCTTGGGGTTGGAGTTCCTGGCGAAAGTGGGCCAAATCCTTTTCTTCAAGCCGCCCTTCGAGAAAGGCCCGGGCATATACCCCCGGGCTGGCATGGCCTTGAAAATAGATGATATCGCCGGGGTGATCGGCTGTGGGCGCCCGGAAGAAATGGTTGAACCCGATTTCATACAAGGTGGCACACGAGGCATATGTCGAAATATGGCCGCCAATGCCGGGCTTTTGCCGGTTGGCGCGCACCACCATGGCCATGGCGTTCCAGCGCACGATACTTTTGATGCGCCGTTCGATCTCCCGGCTGCCGGGAAAAACGGCCTGCGCCTGCACGGGAATGGTGTTCACATAGGGGGTACGGTCTTCATGGCCGGTCCGGACGCCATAGGTCATGCCGCGACGCTGCAGGTGCTGCAATAATTCCCGCACCCGCGCGGGTCCCTGGTTGCGGTACACATACTCCAGGGCGTCGAGCCACTCTTTGTTTTCGAGGTCCATTTCCCTGGGGTCGATGGCCTCCGTTTTTGCCGACATGAGTCCCACCTCTTTCGTTTTGCACTGATCTAAAATGATTGAGGAAGTCGCCGGCGCATGCCGCCGGCGACCAGAATCGATATCCCTAAAGTGGCCAGGCCGCCCAAGCCCGGGTAGCGCCTATCGGCGCTCAACAAGGTGCGAAAAGGCAGGACTACCAGTTCAAATGCAATTCGATCCAATCGGCCTGATTTCCGATTACCGAAATTTTCTTATAATCGTTTGAAACCGTCATGGGAAATATAGGCATAAGACAAAGGTTGGGACACCTCTTCGTTCGTCTCGGCCAGCCGCTCCATTTCATGGCGCACTACGGTGACGATCCGATCCAGTTCGGCCTCCTGTTGCACCAACTGATGCAGGCGGTGTTCCAGTTTGATGATGCGCGGAACGCTGAAGCTGGTGCCGATTTCGTCGCTGTCCAGCAACGGCAATTTCCTCTTGGTCCACAGCAGGTAAAGGTGGAAAGGTGCTTCCGGGCCGCGGCGGGTATATCCTCCTAGGATGAAGGTCACCTGATGGATGGGGTCAATGGGCAGAAATTCACAGGTTTTGCGCATGAAGCGCTCATATTCGGTGGCCAGGAACGGCAGCGCCGCCGAATAGACATCGTCCACATAACGCAAATTTTCCTCGTCTACGAAGCGCTTCAATGAGCGGCACATCAGCTCGCCCGCGGCCGCGCCGCCATTGAGAACCGCCGTAAAATCCGATAATTGATGCAGGCGATCGACTTTGAGTTCGATCAGATTACCATTGGCATCCACGTCCACGGCTTTGCCGTCTACACCGAACACAATCCCTTCTTTGGATTTGCAGGCAATCAGTTGTGACATCTTTTCCCTCCTTGAGGCTAACTTGAGTTATCCGCTGAAGGAGAAATTTCGCGCCGCGCGATTCGCTTTCGTGCCGCGACTGCCTATGCGCTCCGGCCATTGGAATAGTAAATCAAAGCGTGACGGTTGTCATGCGCTCGTTTAATTTTTCTTCAGCAGGGACTGAGCTGGCAGCTATTTGTCGTTGGGATGTTTCCTGGCATCGACACGACCCAACTGCTGACGCCAATGGTCCACGCGCTGCTTGATGAGCTTTTCATAGCCGCGTTCGGTGGGCATGTAAAAAAAGGTCCCATGCAGTTTTTCGGGCAGATAGTATTGTGGTACGTAGGCATCCTGGTAGTCGTGGGCATACTTGTAGTCCCGGCCGTATCCCAATGAACGCATCAATCGGGTGGGCGCGTTGCGAATGTGCAGCGGGACGGGCAACGAACCGGTGGTCTGGATGGTTTCGCGTACCTGGCCATAAGCGCTGTAAATGCTGTTGCTCTTGACGGCCGTGGCCAGATAGACCGCTGCCTGGGCCAGACACAGCTCGCCCTCGGGCGGTCCGATGAAGCGAAAGGCTTCCATGGCGGCCATGGTCAGCGGTAGCGCATGGGGATCGGCATTGCCGATGTCTTCGGAAGCGAACCGCACCATGCGCCGGGCCACGTACAGCGGGTCTTCGCCGGCCATCAACATGCGCGCCAGCCAGTAAAGCGCGGCATCGGGGTCGCTGCCGCGCAGGCTCTTATGAAAGGCCGAGATCAGGTTGTAGTGCTCCTCGCCCCCCTTGTCGTATTGCAGGGCCTTTTGCTGCAGGGCCTGGGCCACATCGTTGACGTCGATGGGCCGGGGCGTCCCGTCGGCGGGCGGCCCTTGCCTGGCCAGGGTCAAGAAGGAGGCCATCTCCAGATTGTTCAGGAGCGTGCGGGCATCTCCGCCCGAGACCCGGATCAAATGGTCGGCCGCCGCCGGGCTCAACGCCAACCGGTGGCGCCCCAATCCGCGCTTCTCGTCTTCGAGCGCCTGGCGCAGGATAATCCGCAATTCATCATCGTTGAGGGGGTGAAGGGTCACCACGCGACAGCGGGAGAGCAACGCCGAAATCACTTCGAAGGAAGGATTCTCGGTGGTGGCGCCGATCAGGGTCAGCAGTCCGCTTTCCACATGATGGAGAAAGGCGTCCTGTTGGGACTTATTGAAACGGTGAATTTCGTCCACGAAAAGGATGGTGCGTTGGCCCTGGCGGTTGAGCATGTCGCGGGCCTCCTCGATGACCGCCCGGATCTCCTTCACCCCCGAAAGCACGGCGGAGAAATGGACGAAATGGGAGCGGGTGCTGTGCGCCACAATGCGCGCCAAGGTGGTTTTGCCCGTACCGGGAGGCCCCCAAAGGATCATGGAGAAGATGCGATCGTTACGGATGGCCTCGGCCAGCAGACTGCCCGGCCCGGCTACGTCGGACTGCCCGACGAACTCCGGCAGGCTGCGCGGCCGCATGCGCTCGGCCAGCGGCCGGGATTCCACCGCGGCATTATTTTCTGAATCGGCGAAGAGGTCCATGGTTGTCGTAACTTATGTGTTCTGGTAGTATGTTTTGCCAGAGCGTTCCATTGCCCAATCCCATCCAAAAGGCAAGCAAAATGCTCGACGCATGCCGTACCGGTTTGGCGCCCACGCTGACCGACTTTACAACCCATATTAAGGCGTTACCATGCAAGGCAACCGTCGTTCCGTTTAAATCGAAGGTATAATCCCTGGCGGAGCGTAAGCAATCCGCGGGAACGGAAGCGATGCAACCACCACACCGTTGCCGATAACGATGGCATTCAGAACAGGATGCCGGTGCAAAGGGGGATCGATGCCAAAGCCAGTCAAGTGGATTTTGATCGTTTTAGCCATATTGGTCGTGATCGTTATCACGGCGGTGGTTGTTGCGCCCATGGTGATCAACCTTGAAAAATACAAACCCCGCATCGAGGCCGAAGCCGGCAAAGCTCTCGGCCGCCCGGTGACCCTGGGTGGCAAAATCGAACCCTCGGTGTTTCCCTGGGTGGGCGTGGCCTTGTCCGACGTCCGCATCGGCAATCCTGCCGGTTTTGCGGAGAAGGATTTTGTCTCCGTGGGTTTGTTCGAAGTTCGGGTCAAATTGCTGCCCCTGCTCTCGGGCGATTATCAAATCAGGCGTTTTGTGGTCGTGGAACCGCGCATCGCCATGGAGAAAAGGAAAGACGGCCACACCAATTTAGAGGGATTGGGAGGCCCCCCCAGCCCTTCGCCAACCCCCAAGCCGGAAAAAGCGCCGGCGGACAAGCCCAAATCGGAACAAGCCCCCGCTATCAAAGCCCTGGTCGTCGATGAATTTGCCATCACCAACGGCCATCTGCTCTATATCGATGCCGCCGCAGGCGCCCGCCACGAAGTCAAGGATCTAAACCTGACCCTCACCGATGTCTCCCTGGACAAGCCGATCCACATGGACTTCAGCGCCGTGGCCGACAAGTACCCGTTGGCCTTGACCGGCACCGTCGGCCCGGTGGGTGCGGCCCCGGGCAAAAGCCCCCTCAATGTGAACCTGGTGGCCGAGTTGATCAAGGAGTTGAAGGTCCAGGTCCAGGGAACGGTCGATCCATCCAAGGCCAGCCCCCAATTCGACATGCATGTCCAGGTGGCGCCTTTTTCCCCGCGCAAGGTCCTGACCGAATTGAAGCAGATGCCTTTTGAACCAGCCGATCCAAAAGCGCTCACCTCCCTGGCGCTCTCCCTGGCGCTCTCGGGATCTCCGGAAAGCGTCGCCATCAGCGGCGGCAAACTGACCCTGGACGATTCCCTGATGACCTTCCAGGCCCAGGCCAAGGCCTTCGACAAGCCCGACATCAAACTCAAGGCCGATCTGGACCGCATCGATATCGACCGTTACCTTCCACCGCCTCCGGAGAAAAAGCCCGGGGAGGCCCCCCAGGCATCCCCCGACCCAACCTCCGCGGCCCCGGCCGCGTCGGCGAAGAAAACCGATTACACCGCCCTGCGCAAGCTGGTGCTGGACGCCCAGATCAAGATCGCCGAACTCAAAGCCAAGAACCTGCGGATGCAGAACGTCGTGATGAAGGCCACGGCCGGCAACGGTGTCATCCGCCTCGCACCGATGAGCATCGATCTATATAAAGGCAGCGTGGCCGTGGAGAGCACCCTCAACGTGCAGCAGAACACGCCGCGCAGCACGGCCAATTTGGCGGTCAAAAGCGTGCAGGCCGGCCCCCTGCTCAAAGATATGCTCAACAAGGATATCGTCGAGGGCGTCATGAATTCCGCCATCAACCTTCAATTCAGCGGCGACGCTGCCGAAACGATCCGCCAAACCCTGTCGGGCAAAGGCGAACTCAAGTTCAGCGACGGCGCCATCGTGGGCATCGACCTGGCCAACATGGTGCGCAATGTGCAGTCCTCCTTCGGAGTGGGGGAGACGCCCTCCGAAAAACCGCGCACCGACTTCAGCGAACTGCTCGTGCCCTTCACCGTCGCCGATGGCGTGGCCAAGCTGAACGATGCCCAGGTCAACTCGCCCCTGCTGCGGGCCACGGCCAACGGCAGCGCCGACCTGGTGAAAGAAACCCTGGACATGCGTGTGGTCCCGACTTTCGTGGGCACGCTCAAGGGCCAGGGGGACACCAAGCAGCGCACCGGCGTGATGGTGCCGGTGCTGGTCGGCGGCACCTTCGACAAGCCCAAATTCCGGCCGGACATCAAGGGCCTGCTCAACCAGCCATTGCCGGACAAGGAGGCGCTCAAACAAATGGCGCCCACGGATCAACAGATCAAAGATACCAAGAAAGAGCTGGAACAAAAGGCCCAGGACGTGCTCAAGGGGCTGCCTTTCGGCAAGCCGCAACAACCGCAACCCCAACCGACGCCCTAGCACAGAAGGGAAAACCATGAGGCACATGGATAAAGGCGGCCTGCGCCGAAGCGCGGCCCTTTGGGCTCTGGCGTTGCTTTTGGTCGGCTGCGCCACCCTGGGGCGCGATTTCGAGAAACCGCAGGTCCATATCGCCGGCATCCGGATGCTGGGGATCCAGGGCTTCGAATCCACTTTTCAAGTCGATCTGCGGGTGATCAATCCCAATGACACGGCCCTGCCCGTGGAAGGCGTGGTCTGCGACCTGGCCCTCAACGGTCGTCACCTGGCCAAAGGGGTGGCCAATCCCGGAGCGGATGTTCCGGCCTACGGCACCGTGCTGATCCCGGTCACGATCTACGCCTCCCTCATCGACATGGTGGGCCTGGCTCACCGGCTGATCCAGGGCGCCCAGGGCAACCAACCCTTGGAAAAATGGAGTTATGCCATCAACGGCCAACTGGACATGGGCGGCAGCATGTGGCCCGGCAAAATGCCCTTCGATG
>JAKAFO010000231.1 GCA_021819735.1 Deltaproteobacteria bacterium | reverse complement strand
TTATCCTCAAGTGCGCGGAGCACTTTGGCCTGAGTCTCTAAGGGCATATCGCCGATCTCATCTAAAAACAGGGTTCCCTCGCTGGCTGATTCGATTTTGCCCAGCTTGCGGCTGACGGCACCCGTAAAGGCCCCCTTTTCGTGGCCAAACAGTTCGCTTTCCAGCAAACCTTCGGGAATCGCCGCGCAGTTCAGGGCCGAGAAAAGCTTGTCGCGGCGCGGGCTTTGACGGTGAATGCTGCGGGCCACCATCTCCTTGCCGGTGCCGGTTTCGCCGATGATGAGGACCATCGTGTCCGTGGGGGCAACCTTCACGATCTGGTTGAGCACGGCACGCACGGCGGTGCTTTGGCCGATGATTTCGGGGAAGAGTTCGCGGGCTTCGACCTTACTTAGAATTTCCGAAACCTGATCGAAAACGCGTGCGTAGCGATGCATCTCATTGCCCTCCGCGGGGGGGGCCGGCGTTAGGGGCTCTGCTTCCCTAAGCACACCTAAACTTTGGGTTTTGTCCACGAACTGTTGCACCGGATGAATGAGAAAGCGCACCACGAGCAATCCGCAGCCGAAGGTGAATAGGGTGAGCAGCGTGCCCCAGAAGGCCAAAGGCCACTCAGGGGACAAATTGAGATCCATATAGTAGCGGGTAAGCTGATAGGCCGCCAATAGGCCGAAGATGGTGATGCCGGAGAAGATCACCGGAATGATTATGTAAAGGTTGATATGGTAGCGCGGATTCTTCATTGCACCACGCGCGACAGGTCCCACATGGGCATATAGATGGCCAGGGCGAAAAATCCGATGACGGCCGCCATGCCGACGATCAGTATCGGCCCCAGGGCATCGTTGAAGCGCTTGACCGCATATTCCAGTTCCCAGTCATAGTGGGCGGCGATGTCGATGAGCATCTCTTCGAGCTTGCCCGACTCTTCGCCGATGGCGGTCATGTTGATGACGATGGGGGTGAAATATTGGGATTGGCGCAGCGGCCCGGCGATGCCGCGGCCTTCTTCCAGGCGCTCGGCCAGACGGTCGAACTCCTGGGCGATGGCCCGGTTGTTGATGGTCTCCTGCAGGATGCGCATCGAATCCAAGACCGCGACCCCGCTGGATTGCAGGATGGAAAAGATGCTTGCGAAGCGCGACATGGCCGCTTTGGTGAAGAGAGTGCCCAAAAGCGGCAGCTTGAGCAGCCATTTGTCTTTGAACATGCGCCCTTCGTCCGTTTTTAGGTAGTACACCAAGGCCGCGCCGCCCACCACGGCGACCACGAGCAGAACGGGGCCATAGGTGGTCAGCAGCTTGTAGGCCTGGATGCAAATACGGGTCAAAAGGGGCAGGGTAAGGCCTGAACGTTCGAAGATGTTGGCAAATTTGGGAATAACGTAGGTTAACAGCACGAAGAAGGCCACTCCCAAAAAGGTCATGACAAAAATCGGATATTGCAGGGCCGTGCGGATGTCCGTCCGAATTTTATGTTCGTGCTCCATAATATAAATCAAACGGTCCATGACTTCGGGCAGGGCGCCGCTGGTCTCTCCCGCTCGAATCATGCTGCAGTAGAGTGGTGAAAATACCCTGGGATGTTTGCGAAGCGCATCGTGAAGGGTCAAGCCTTGGGAAATGTCGTGGCTTATGCCGATGACGATTTTTTTCAGAGCAGGATCTTCGGTCTGGGTTTCTAAAGATTGCAGCAATTGCATCATGGGGATGCCGGCCCGGATCATGGTGCGGAACTGCTTGGTGAAGAGGATTAACTCGAGCATGCGCACCGGCTGAATCCATCGGGTCAGAAACGCCAGCAGGGCGGTCGGCCGCGTCGCCGATAAAGCATGGACTTTGGTGGGGATGAGACCGTTATCCACCAACATGGTCGTCGCGTTGTCCAGGGAATCGGCTTCCATGGTGCCCGAGACAGTCGTGCCTCTTTCGTTGATGGCGCGATAGGCAAAGGTTTGCATTGATTTAGGTCCTTAGGCCATCACGGCCGAAGCCGCTTCGTCCAGGGTGGTGATCCCCTGGGCCACTTTATCGGCCGCGTCCTCTTTGAGGGTTCTCAGGCGGCCGGACTTCTGCGCGGCACGCGTAATCTCCTGGGCCGAGCAACGTTTGAGGATCATGTCCTGCACCATCTCGTCGATGATCAGAACCTCAAAGACCCCGGTTCGGCCCTTATAGCCTTTGTCCATGCAGTTGTAACAGCCGGTGCCCTTGACGAATTGGGCGTCCTTGACCTGATCCAGGCCCCAGAACTGAAGGGCGGCTTTGGGCGGCTGATGCGGCTTCTTGCAATAGGGACACACCTTGCGCACCAGGCGCTGGGCGATGGAGACCAGCATGACCGACGAGACCAGGAACGGCTCGACGCCCATGTCGATGAAGCGGGTGATGGCGCCGGCGGCGTCGTTGGTATGCACCGTGCTCAGCACGCGGTGCCCGGTCAGGGCGGCCTGAACGGAGATGCCGGCGGTCTCGGCATCGCGGGTTTCGCCGACCATGATGACGTCCGGGTCCTGGCGCATGAGCGAACGCAGCCCGCTGGCAAAGGTCATGCCCGCCTTGCGGTTCAGTTGGATCTGACGGATCTTGTTGACCCGATACTCCACCGGATCTTCCAAAGTCAGAATGTTGATGTCGGGTTGATTGATGCGCTTTAGGATCGAGTAGAGCGTGGTGCTCTTGCCGCTGCCCGTGGGGCCGGTGCTCAGAATCATGCCGTAAGGCTTGAAGATCATACTCTCCAGCTTGGCGATATCGTCAGGGCTCATGCCCAGCTCTTCCAGGGAAAAGATTCCGCTGCTGGTATCGAGCAAGCGCAGCACCATGTTTTCGCCGTAGATCGTGGGGATGGTGGAGGCGCGGATATTGATCTCCTTGTTGTCCATGCGGATGGTGAAGCGACCGTCCTGGGGCACGCGCGACAACGAAATGTCCATGTTGGCCAGAATCTTGAGACGCGATACAATCAGCAGGTGCATGGACTTGGGCGGGGCCGGCACTTCGTGCAGTTTGCCGTCCACCCGGAAGCGCACCTGGACCCGATCTTTTTCCGGGCTGACATGCACATCGCTGGCGCCGTCGCGCACGGCCTGGGAGAGAATCGAGTTGACCATGCGGATGACCGGTGCTTCTTCGGCCATGTCGTGCAGCGATTTGACTTCCAGGTCCTGGGTGGCGTGCTCTTTTTCGCCGTCCTGGGCACGCTCGATTTCCATGTCCTCCATGCTTTCGAGCATGCCGCCCATGGTGGAGTAGGTGCCGTACAGGGTGCCGAGCAGGTGGTTCCATTCCTGGTAGGTGCAGATCACCGCTTCGACTTCCATATTGGTATGGACTTCGATGGCATCCAGGGCATTGATATCCGTGGGGTCGGTCATGGCCAGCGTGATCAAATGGCTGGTCTTGGCCACCGGCACGGCCTGGTACTTTTGGGCCAGCTCCACGGGCAGAAGGTCGATCATGGCCATGTCGATGGGATAATTGTCTGGATAGTATTTGGGGATTTTGAGCTGGCGCGAGATCAAATCCGCGATCTGGCCGCCGCTGACGATGCCTTCGCGCACCAGGAATTGGCCCAACTTCATGTCGTTGCGCTTGTGATCCAAAACCGCTTGTTTGAGCTGCTCCTCATTCAACAAGCCGGCTTCCACCAGCATTTCTCCCAGTCTTTTTTTGATTTTCACTTGGACCTCACCCTTTATGTCGGTATTCGCCGGGGCTCTCCATCGAGGGATTCGAAAACAGGAGCGTGCCTTCGGGCCAGCCGGATCGAATGCTGGCGTCGGTGGCCAAAGCTCCAGGCAACCCGGTCAGCGACGCCTGTGCGTCATGCAGTGTATCGAATTGCGTGGCCAGCGCCAATTGGAAACGCGATCCCTCCTCGGGCGTCCAATAACAAAACAGGCGCAGCGGTGTCCGAACCGTCAGGGACATATCCATTAATATATCACGGGCTGCCGCCAGCGTACCCAACTCTTTCAAAATTACCCTGTGCTTGTTTAGGTACCGGTCATCCCATTGGTAAACCACGAGCGGAAATGAGACCACATCTTCCAGGTCGATGGCATCCGGATTTTTTATATGGGGGTTGGCCGCGATGACCGAGCGCATGCAGCGGTTCTCGGCGGTGCCGTATACCATGCGTACCAGATGGATAAGGGTGTCTCCGGGCTTCACGGTCAGTTCGCCCAACATCATCGGCGGTTTGGCGACTGCGACGAGTGCCGGGGTGGGTTGGGAGGCCGCGATGGTGCCGGATGGGATTGCGTTGACGGGGCTTGCCGGCACCGTCGGGGCGGGTGTTCCCTCCGCTGCCTGGCCGGGAGCAGGTGGACGGTTTTCCGCGGCAGCCTCGACAGGCGGCGCCACGGTCGGCAGCGGTGCGATCTCCATACTGTCCGGGGCAAGCCGTGGATCTTCGCTGGAAAGGGTCTTTGCGTGTGGAGAAGAAATTCTGAAAGTCGCGCTTTGCGTCGAATCCGATTCGCGGGAGAGGTATTGCGGCAGAAAAACGACCAGCAGAACAACCGCGGCCATCAACATCCCGCCGACGAGCAGCCGCCAGGCCCATTGGCTTTGCTGGGGGATCAGTCGTTGCCGGCACGAGCGGATCAAGGCCCAACCGGCCCGGGTCCGGTTCTGAATGAGCATGGTCAACATGCTCTGGTGACACAAGTGGATGATCTTGCGCGGATAGCCCTGGGTGGATCGATAGATGGCCCATAAGGCCGGCAGGGTGAACAACTGCCTGGGTCTGGCCGTGGTGCTGGAGAGCTTGAGCCGATGGTGGATCATCCGGCGCGTGTCCTTGAAATCCATGGGCGCCAAATGATGCAGCAGATTGATCCGATCGGCGAAGTTGGCCTGGGAACGCAGGATCTGCTCGAACTCCAACTGGGCGAAGATCACGATCTGCAGCAGCTTGAATTGGTTGGTCTCGAAGTTGAGCAGTTCGCGCAGGATTTCGACACAGGCTAAGGAGATCTTCTGGCCTTCATCGACGATCAGCACAACCGTGCGCTGCTGATCGACCCCTTTGACCAGAAGCGCGTCCTGGATTTGCTCCTTCAGAGTCATCACCGGCATATCCGGGGCTGCTTCCTTTGCATGGAACAAGGTGTAGAGCAGCCGCAGAAATTCTTCCGCTGAGCTGAACGAGGGGTCAAGAATCAGATGGGTTTCGATATTGGGCTCCGCCGCGAACTTGCGGATCAACTCCCGGCAAAGGGTGGTTTTGCCTGTACCCACATCGCCGATCACAACGTTGAGGCCACGCTTCAGGCGCAGGGCCAGCTCCAATTTCTGCAGGCACTCCTGATGGCGGCTGGACAGGAAAAAGTATTCCGGGTCCGGCGAGTTGGAGAACGGTTCGCGTTTGAGCTGCAGTAACTTGTAGTATTCCATGGCCTATGGAACTTCTTCCCGGCATTCGCGCGCCACGGCCGGCGCGTGAAAACGCCGCCGACCGTCTATGGTTTTGCCGGCGCAGGCGGCGCGAAGGGAACACCCGACGCGGGACCGGGCCGGGACTTGAGAATGCGCGGCGTTATGAAAATCAGCAAATCCTGCATCTCGCTGCTGCGCCCCTCGTTTTTGAAAAGATAGCCGATGAGCGGTAGATCTTTCAACCAGGGCACGCCGGCTTCGCTGTTCTGGTCGGTGTTTTTCTTGAGACCGCCGATCACCGTCGTCTGGCCGTCGAAAAGGATCACGTTGGTGGTGGCCTTCTTGGCGACGATGGTGGGATAGGTCAGCACGGTGCGGGAGAAGTCCACCTCGTTTTTGGTGGTGACAATGTCCAGCTTAAGCACATCCCCCTGGATCACATGGGGGGTAACTTCCAATCTGAGCAGCGCTTCTTTGTAAATGACGTTGGAAGAATCGTCGGTGATCACCGGGATGGGCACTTCGTCACCGCTCTCGATGAGCGCCTTGTTGTTGTCCAGGGTGGTGATGGAGGGACTCGATAAGATATTGAGTTCACCGGCCTCTTCCAACGCCGACAACTCCATGGCCAGGATACCATCCGTACCCGAGGTGATAAGTCCCAGCATCAATCCGGTTCCGGTTTGGGCCGCGCTGTCCAAGTTGGCTGGGAAATTAATGCCGAGGCCCGCATTCGCATCGATGGTACCGGTGTTTCCCGCGGCTTCGGAACTCAATGGATTGGGAGCAACAACGAAGTTAGTCCCGCCATTATTGGCGTAAATGCCGCCCCAGGAGACCCCGAGCGCACGGGCGGTGCGACTGTTGGTTTCGACGATAAAGGCTTCGATGAGAATCTGCGGCGTGGGTCTATCCAACTCGGTGATCATGGGGATGAGCTGCTGGATATCGCTGGGCGTGGCCTGGATGATCAGGGAGTTGGTGTGGATATCGACCATCACCGATCCGGCGGCCTGGTCGCCCTGTTTTTTGTTTGCCAGTACCTTCTCGACGTTCTCTTTCAATTTTTCCGCACTGGCGAAATCCACGGGGATCACCTTGGTCACCATGGGCGCCTGCATCCTGAGCGCCTGCTGCTTGGCCAGAATCTGTTCTTCGGCTTGCAGGTTTTTAAAGGCGCGGTCACGATCTTCAATGGTGACGATGCGCACGATATTGCCCTCCCACTCGTAAGCCAGGCCTTGGGAGTTCAATATGCCGATGAAAATCTGATCCCAGGGGGTGTCCTTGACATTGATGCTGATGCGGCCCTGAACGCTCTCGTTGATCATGATGTTCAGGTCCACGGCCCGGGCCAGGGCGCGCAGCAACACGGTGACGTCCGCCAGGTGCATCTTCATCGTGATCTTGCGTTTGGGCAACGGCGGGGAAGGTTTGCGATAGACCTGCCCACCATCGAAGGTTTCGATTTTCTTGGGTTTCAGGTCCAACGAGCGATCTCGCGCGGATGGGGAAAAGCCTTGGCTTTCCTCAGCCTTCTTCTGCCAGTCCTGCTTGGGTACCGGTTGGCTCTTGGGCTGGGGGGTCGTGCATCCCAACATCGACGCCGAAACCAGGACGGCGGCCAGTTTCCACAGGATTTTAGATTTGCGATGCATCATAAAAACTTCCACGTGTTGGGGGTTGGCCTGTTGATGTCTCAATCGATTTCGCTGAGGGTCAATTGAATCTTTTCGCCGCCGGCGGCGCCGATTACGACCGCTTCGGGAGAGATGCTCTCCAGATAGTGGCCGCTCGTACCGATCATATCTCCCACGGCGTATTCCATGCCGTTGATAATCGCCAAACGCGTATCGCCCATTTGTAAAAAGCCGGTAAATGCAAAGGCCGGCGCCGGCGCCGATTTATCGTTCGACTGCTTTTGGGGTGCCGGTCCCGACGACTTCGATTCAAGGAGGGCCGTCGACTGTATGAACGGGTCCTTGGTCCATTCCGAAGAGGCCTGGTTGACCGCATGCTGGGACTCGGCGCCCTTGCGTTCGGCGACCAATTTTTGAGTCATATCCGTGACGAACTTGCGTGTCTCGTCCGTGGGATTGGCTTGAGCGCTTGCATCCGGCGCTGCTTTTTTATCGCTGCCGCGTTTACCGGTGCCGAGCAACTCATAAGCGCCGTAGACGATGGTAAGGCACATGACCCCTACGATGATTTTTTCGCGTTTCGTCATTTTCGTATTCATCCATTGTCGATTGGGAACACAATCGTTTCAAAATCCGCCGGCTTTTCATTCCTGATCCAGGCACAGTTTCAGTTGAATTCTTTTGCTTTCCGTTTCGGCCTTGACTTGCATCTGTACGATCGCACGCACATAAGGCAGTTTGCAGACATTCACCAGTAACTGTCTGAAATTGAAGAAATCGCCTTCATAGGCCACATTCATGATCAACTGGCCGGATTCCTCCAGGTAGCTGCTGGCATCGGGCATGGCACTGACAAACCGAACGCCGCTCTCTTTGGCCAGGGACATGAAGACCGCATCGATTTCGGCAATCTCTTTCTTGGATATTTTGCTTGGTGCCGGTAGCGGTAGATCCTGGGGCGTTTTTTGTTGAACCCGTTTGATCAGTTCCATGTAAATCGGGTTAAGGAGTTCCTGATTTTGAACTTTTTGGCTGAGCTGGGCGATATCTTTTTCGATCTGATCCTTGGCATTCATATTGGGTAAAATGGCTACCAGCAAGAAGGCGATCACGCCCGCGCCACAAATGCCCAGGTAAATGAGATTGCTTGAATGTACTTTGGGCAACGCCATATTACGCCATCCTATAAAAGCTCCAGTTTGGCCCTGAAACGCATCACTTCCTGGGCATTGTAAGACTCCGTGCGCTTGCTCTGAACCGAGGGCTTGCCGATGATCGGTGAGTTCTTCAAGCTGAGCAGATAGCCGGTCAGGATATTCTCGAACGCGCCTGTTTCGCTGAAGATGATGCCTTCGATGAAAATGGTCCGCGCCGCGGCATCCTTGGGGTTCTTATCCCTTGGGAAATTGGCTTCGATGCTGATCAGGCGGATCGTGTTCGGCGTGATCTGGGCCAACTCGTTGAGCAAGGCGACCGGTGCATATCGTCGGGCAATATCCTGGTAAGCCTGGTGTTTGCTTTTATTCTGGGCATAGAGGGCCAGCAAGGTCTCTTTTTCCGCCGTGGGATTGAATGCCAGAAGCTGTTGGTTCAATTTGTCGAGTTGACCACGCTTGGCATCCAGGCGTCGCTCCTGCCACGAGAAGATGCCGATCAAAGCAATGAGACAGAGCATGCACCCGGTTAAA
>JAKAFO010000230.1 GCA_021819735.1 Deltaproteobacteria bacterium | reverse complement strand
AACCTCCTTGGGATCGAACAGGGGCCGGCCCACCACTTCGATGTCGCCGTCGGCGCTCAGGCGTTTGTAAAAACAGCTCCGGTGGCCGGTGTGGCAGGCCGCGCCGCCCACCTGCTCGACCTTGAGCACCACCGTGTCGTCGTCACAATCGATTCTGATTTCTTTGACCAGTTGCACGTTGCCCGAGGTCAGGCCCTTGGTCCAGAGGGTCTGGCGGGTGCGGCTCCAAAAGGTGGCCTTGCCCGTGCGCACCGTGGTCTCCCAGGCCTCGGGGTTCATGAAGCCCACCATGAGCACTTCGCCGCTGAGGTGGTCCTGGACCACCGCCGGCACCAGACCGTCCAGTTTGTTGAAATCGAGGGTTGCCTTCATTGTTTGTCCTGCTCCTGTCGTTGGAACCCGTTTTAGTACCGATTGTCGCCGGCCCAGTCAATTCAAATTTAGATCGTTGGCCCGCCAGCCGAGCGCCGGTGCATGCAGGCTCTGGATATAGAGCCGCTCGGCGGTTTCGGTGACGCCGGTGGTTTGCGGATAGGCGCCGCTCGGGTCCTGCAGGTCGGCCACGATTCGGCCGCTCTCATCGAAGGCGAACACGTGGCCGTAAGATTTGGGCACCGGCCAGAGCCGCTGGGGCAGGCGCATGGCCATCTTGCGCAAGAGCGGCTTGTCCGCCAGCCAGTCGAGCAGCCGGCTGCGCGGCTTGACCAGGCCGGCCCAGATGCGCCCCTTCTGGGCGCGCATGAGGTTGTCGGGGTAGCCGGGAAGGTTGTCCACGATCACCTTGGCCTCGCCCGCGGATCGGGTCAGGTCCATGTTGCGTGCAGCGACCGGAATCCGCCAGATGCGGTAGGCGCCGGTTTCCGCCACGAACAGCCACTGTTCATCGGCCGACAGGGCAATGCCGTTGGCGAACGAGAGTCCGGCGGCCAGAACTTCGGTGCGCCCGGCGGCCGGATCGTGCACCAGCACCCGGCCGGTGCGGGCGTGCTCCATGATATCCAGGATACTGGCCGTGAAGGTGCCACCCCACTGGGCCGGCCCGAAGCGGCGGGAGGCGTCGGTGAAATAGATCTTGCCGTCGGAGGCCACCGCCACCGCATCGGCATAGCGGATCGGGTCCTGGACGCCGTCGATGGCGACCGAATCGACCAAGACCGAAACGGTGCGGCCGCTCTCTTTGCCCGCCAGGGGGCCGATGGCCAGCAGCCCGCGCAGGGCATCGGCGGCGATCAAGCGGCCGGCGCGGTCGAAATCGAAACCCAGCACCCGGCCGCCGGTACGCGCCCAGATCTCCACGCTGGCGCCATCGGGCGCAAGGCGCAGGATCTTGCCGCCGTCCACCGCGGCATACAGTTGGCCGTCCGGTCCCAGGGCCACATGCTCGGGGCCGGCCTCGGTGCCGATGGTGATCCGGTGCAATTCGGCCAGCCGCGAGTTGACCGCGAACGGCCCTACATAGCCGGCATCGGCCGGGGCCTGCCAGGCCACGGGCGCCATGGGCCCCGGCATTAACAGCACGTATGCCGCGGCCACCAGCAGCAGCACCAGGACGACCAGCATAATTTTCCGCACGGGGCACTCCTTTCGCGGGTGGGATCGGCATGCGCGCGAACAACGGTCAACGGACGGTACGGGCCATTGCACCTCAGACGAACGGGCTGTGCTTCCGAATAAGGGAACCGTGCTGGAAAATCAAGGCGATTTTGGGGTCAGGCGGCTTGTCGAATGGCCCCTTCCGCGGGCTTGCCGAGGGGGGTGCCGGGCAGGTAGATCGTCACCTGGGTGCCCTTGTCGGGCGCTGAGTGGACTTCGATCATGCCGTCGTGGTTGCGCACGATGCCGTAGGCGGCGGCCATGCTCAAGCCCCGGCCCACGAATTTGGTCGAGAAGAAAGGTTCAAAGATCCGCCGGCAGGCCTCTTCATCCATGCCGACACCTTGATCGGCGATGGTGATGGCCGCATAGAGGCCGGCCGGCAGGGCGCCGTCCGGTCCTTTGGGTCCCTCCGCGAGCATCCGGTAGCAGGTGGCGATGAGCACATCGCCGCCGTTGGGCATGGCTTCGACGGCATTGGCCAGCACCGCCTCCAGCACCGTTCGGATCTGGGTGTTGTCGGCGCCCGACAAGGAGACCTCCTCTTCGAAGCGGGTCACCATCCGCACCGATGGCGTGCGCAGCAGTTTATTGCTTTTGAGCAGATTCAGGATCAGTTCGTTGACGGAAAAATCCTTGGGTTGATACTTGCCGCCGCGGGCATAGGCCAGGAGCTGTTCGGTCAAGCCGCGCATGCGTTCCGTGGAGGTGCGCAACCCATCGATGAACCGGTTGTTTTTGCCCGGCCCCTGGGGGTCGAGCTCGATCAGGTCCAGGTTGCCCATGATGACGGCCAGGGCGTTGTTGAACTGGTGGGCGATGCCGCCGGCCAGGGAGGCCACCGCCTGGATCTGGCGGGTGTGCTGCATCTGAAGATCCACTCGTTTGCGCTCCTCCTCCACGGCCACCCGCTCGGTGATGTCGTAGACCGAGGAGAACACCTTTTCCCAGCTTTTTTCATAACCGGCCGGAATCGCGCAGGTCACCAGCAGATGCAAACCGCGCCCGGCAAAGCTCTGGGCCGTCACCTGGCTATCGTAGCGGCCGGCGCGGTGTATGGCCACGATACGTTGAATCGTAAAGGCCTCGATGTCCGCCGGCAGGATGGCCCATATATTTTGGAGGAAATGTTCGTAGTTGTCGGCCGCATACAGCTTAAGAGTTGCCCGGTTCACCCCCGTAATCCAAATCGACTTGAGGCACCGGCGGACCTCCTGGGGATTGGCCTTCAAGTAAGCTTCCAGGTCAGCATGGGCCTCGGACGGTAAGCCGTCGATGACCTCCTTGAGCGCGGCCCAATTCTCCTCCCACATGGAAACCGAAGACTCTTCGAACAAGGCCCGGTAGCGGGTTTCGCTCTGGGCCAGGGCCTTTTCCGATTCCAGGCGCATCTCGATTTCGCTCTTCAGCTCGGCGTTGGTGTGGCGCTGCCGGGCCTCGGCCGCCTTGTACATGTTACGGGCTTCGAGCAGGTGGTTGCGCATGCGCACCCGCGCCCGTTCGGAAATAATGGAGATCGCCAGGAGGGCGAGCAGCGTCAGGATGGAGTGCAGCTTGAACACCTTGGTGTAGGCCTCGTTCCAGGCCGGAAATTGCAGGGAAAAGATCACGAAGACCATGGCCGCCGAAAACGCCGCGGCCAGGGTGATGCCGATGCGGCCGCCGAAAAAGAGGGCGGCGGTCACGGGGTAAAAGAATAGCCAGGGATAGGAGATGTAGATGTCGCTGGTCAGGACGCCGATGGCGATGCTGGCGGCGATCAGGGCGAAGGCGATGGCGGCCCCCACCTGTTTGATCAGGATCAGTTGCCGGGTATCGTTGGTACGGAAGGCCAGGCCCTGACCCACGATGGCGTTGAGCGTCAGGGCAATGAAGAGGCCGGTCTGGACATAGTCGTCGCGCAAATAATAGAAAAAGACAAAAAAGAGATAAACCGGCACGGCGAGCAGGACCAACCGCACGTCCATATTGCGGTGATACCTGACTTCGACGCTCATCCGGCCGGAGCGATCTTCCTTGTCACGACCAATCAACTCGTTTTTCACTTCCATGCGCCCCGCCCCCGACTCCGGTTCACAATAGCTTATCGGACAATCGGCCCCTCGCCTTTAGAAATAGAAACCGGTCAGGCGCTGTGCCCGTCGCCCGGATCGAGGCCGGCTTGAACCGGGTTCGCCCCCGGCAAGGTGATCGTGACCCGGGTGCCTTGGCCGAGCACCGATTGGACCTCGATCAGGCCGTCGTGATTGCGTACGATACCCTCCACGGCGGCCATGCCTAAGCCCCGGCCGACGAACTTGGTGCTGAAAAAGGGTTCGAAGACGCGCCGTCGGGTCTCTTCGTCCATGCCGACCCCGCGGTCTTCCACCTCGATGACCGTATATCGACCGGGCGGCAAGGCGCCCTCCGGTCCGTCGGGGTGCGCCGCCAAGGTCCGGCCATGGGTGGTGATGATCACCTCTCCGCCGCCGGGCATGGCCTCGACGGCATTGGCCAGCACGGCTTCCAATATGCCGCGGATCTGGGTAAGGTCGCCGCCGGTCAGGTGCACCCCCTCTTCGAAACGGGTGGTGATGCGGATGCCTGGTTTGCGCACCAGCTTGCCGGTTTTGAGCAGGTCCCGGATCAGGTCGTTGATGGCAATGTCCTGGGGTTGGTATTTGCCGCCCTGGGCGTAGGCCAGCAGTTGCTCGGTCAAGGAGCGCATGCGCTCGGTCGATGTGCGCAGCGACCCGATATAACGGTTGTCGCGCCCCGGCCCCTGGGGATCGAGTTCCAACAGGTCCAGGTTGCCGCAGATCACGGCCAGGGCATTGTTGAACTGGTGGGCGATACCGCCGGCCAGGGAGGCCACTGCCTGAATATGGCGGGTATGATGCGCCTGGCGGTCCACCCGCTTTTTCTCTTCCTCCACGGCCACGCGCTCGGTGATGTCGTAGACCGAGGTGAACACCTTTTCCCAACTCTGTTCATAACCGACCGGAATGGCGCTGCCCACCAGCAGGTGCAGGCGGCGGCCGCCCAGGGTCTGGACCGCCACCTGACCATCGAAGCGGCCGCAGCGGTACATGGCGCAGATGCGCTGGGTGGTGAAGGCGTTCATGTCCGGCGGCAGAATCGTCCCGATATTCCTCAGCAAGGCCGCCATGCTGCCCGCCTCGTAGAGCTCAAGGGTGGCCCGATTGACGGCCTGGACCCGGATCGACAGGAACAGTTGTTCGGCCTCTTCGGCATGCGCCTCCAAATAGCCCTCCAGATCCGTGCCGGCCACAGGGCTCAGTTCGTCCAGGCGTTTCTTGACCGCCGACCAATCCTCTTCCCAGAGGGAGACCGAAGACTCCTCGAACAACGCCCGATAGCGCCGTTCGCTCTGGACCAGCGCCTTTTCCGATTCCAGGCGCATCTCGATTTCGCTCTTGAGTTCCAGGTTGGTGCGGCGTTGCCACGCTTCGGCTTGGCGATACTGATTGCGTGCTTCCAGCAGATGATTGCGCATGCGCAGCCGGGCATTTTCCGAAACCGCAGCCACCAGCAGCAGAATGATCATGGCGAGTATCGAGGCGAGCCTGAAATCCTGGATATGGGCTGCCGTCCAATCCGGATACTCCAGGTACATAATGATGATGGCGGTGGCCGCGCAGTAAAGCGCGGACCCGATAATCCCCGGCCGGCCGCCGACGAAAATCGCGATGGTGATCGGGTAAAAAAAGATCCAGGGATAGCTGAAATAGATGTCCGGCGAGAACAGGCCCGTCAGAATGCTGCCGGCCAACAGGCCGAAAGTCAGAAAGGCGCCCACCTGCTTGAGCAGGGTCAACCGTTTTAGATCCCGGATGCGGTACGAGAGGAACAGCGAGGTCGATGCAGTGATCGCCAAGCCCAAGAAAAACAGCGCCTGGATGTGGTTGGCCCGCAGAAAAAAATAGGTGGAAAAACAAAAAAACACCGCAACGCCGATCATGATCAGCGGCATGTTCAGATTTTTCTGGTATTTGATGTCGATGATGCCCTGTTCGGACAGCGGCGTCTCGTTGTTTCCGACCGTATTCATTGCGTCTCTTCCATGGCGGCGGATCGTTTTGCCATAAATTTTATTGATATATCGTCATAAATCAGAGATCGCTTTAGCCTTTTGACGGCGAACGCCGGTCCGAAACGCATCGCGCCGGGGGGATACGCACACTTGCAGGAACCGCCGTCTTGCCGTAGTGTTCCGTTTTTGTTAAGTTGGGTGCACTTCGACGATCACCCGAAAAAACCGCGCCGCTGCCGGCGCATACCGAAGAATCCACCGCTCAGGTGAGTATCCATGGCCAAATCCACGACCGCGTCTCAAATTTTGAAAAAGCGGGCCCGCAAGGAACAGCGCGGGCCCTATACCAGGATCATCAAATGGTCCCTGTGGCTGGTGCTTTTCCTGATGCTGCTGGCTTTCGCCGCCACGGCCGGCTTTGTTCTCTATATGAGCGAGGATCTGCCCAAGATCACCACGCTCAAGGACTATCGACCGCCGGTGGTCACCATGGTCTATTCCGACGACAACCGCAAGATCGCCGAGTTTTACAAAGAGCGGCGCATCGTCATGCCCATGGCGCAAATCCCCATACAGCTCCGCCAGGCGTTCATCTCGGCCGAAGACTCGCGCTTTTACAAGCACAAGGGCATCGATGTGTTCAGCATCGTGCGGGCCTTTTTCAAGAACCTCGAGGCCGGCGCCATCGTCCAGGGCGGCAGTACCATCACCCAGCAGGTGACCAAGAGCTTCCTGCTCACGCCCGAGCGCAGCTACGAGCGCAAGGTCAAAGAGGCGATCCTGGCCTACCAGATCGACAAGGCCTTTACCAAAGACGAGATCCTCTTTCTTTATCTGAACCAGATCTACCTGGGCCATGGGGCTTACGGCGTGCAGGCCGCGGCCGAGAACTACTTCGGCAAGTCGGTGCAGGAGCTGAATCTGGCCGAATGCGCCATGATGGCCGGCCTGCCCCAGGCCCCCAGCCGCTACTCGCCCTTTCACTATCCCGAACGGGCCAAGGAGCGGCAGATCTACGTGCTCACGCGCATGGTGGAAGAGGGTTACATCAGCCAGATCGAAGCCTCGGCGGCCATGGCCCTGGAACTGGACATCAAGCCGCGGCGCAACTGGTACCTGGAGCAGGTGCCGGTCTACACCGAAGACATTCGGCGCTACGTGGAGAAAAAGTACGGCGAAAACGCCCTCTATAACCAGGGCATGCGCATTTATGCGGCCGTGAACATCGATATGCAGAAAACCGCCGTGGCCGAGGTGCAAAAGGGGCTCAAGGACCTGGACCGGCGCATCGGGTACCGCGGCCCGCTGGAAAAGCTGACCCCCGACCGCATCGAAACCTTTTGCCAGGAGCGGCAGAAGGAGCTGGACCTCCAGCCGTTGACGCCGGGCGTGGCGGTGCGGGCGGTGGTCATCGCCGTGGACGACAAGGCCGGCCAGGCGACCGTGCGCATGGGCCACGAACGGGGCGTGATCGCCATCGACACGATGCGCTGGGCGCGCAAGCCCAATCCCGAGATCGAGTGGCACACGGCCAAAATCAGCCGGATCAGCCAGGCCCTGGCCGTGGGCGACGTGGTGCTGGTGGAGCCGGTGGCCAAGGACGAAAAGGCCGAGGGCTGGAAAGTGCTGTTGGACCAGGCCCCCGAAGCCCAGGCGGCCTTGATGTGCATCGAGGCCGGCACCGGCCTGGTCAAGGTGATGGTGGGCGGCCGGGATTTTTCCGAGAGCCAGTTCAACCGCGCCACCCAATCGCGCCGGCAGCCCGGTTCGGCCTTCAAGCCCGTGATCTATGCGGCCGCCATCGACAAGGGCTACACGCCGGCCACCATGATCATCGACGCCCCGATTATCTTCAAGGACCCCTACCAGGACGAAGCCTGGAAGCCCAAGAACTACGGCGAGAAATTCTACGGCCCCACCCTGGTGCGCGAAGCCCTGGCCAAATCGCGCAATGTGGTCACGATCAAGATCCTGCAAGATATCGGCGTGGACTATGTGATCGACTACGCCCGCAAGCTGGGCATCGAATCCGAACTGGGCCGCAACCTCTCCCTGGCCCTGGGCACGTCGGAAGTCTCGCTGTTCGAGTTGGTACGGGCCTATTCGGTCTTCGCCAACCAGGGCTACCTGGTGTCGTCCACCTTCGTCACCAAGATCGTGGACCGCGACGGCAACATCCTGGAAGAGGCGAGCCCGACGCGTCAAAAGGCGATCGAGGAGAGCACCGCCTATATCATGACCAGTCTGATGGAGGGCGTGATCAAATTCGGCACCGGCCAGCGCATTCGGGCCCTCAAGCGCCCGGTGGCCGGCAAGACCGGCACCACCAACGATTTGATCGACGCCTGGTTCGTGGGCTACACCCCGCGCTATATTACCGGCGTGTGGGTCGGCTTCGACCGCGAACGCCCCCTGGGCGAGGGCGAGACCGGGGCCCGGGCCGCCAGCCCCATCTGGCTGGGCTTCATGCAGGAGGTGCTCAAGGATCAGCCGGTGCAGATCTTCCAGGTGCCCGAGGGCGTGGTCTTCGCCAAGATCGACGCCCAGACCGGCTTGCTGCCCATTCCGGAATCCAAGGAGACCGTTTTCGAGTGCTTCAAGGAAGGCACCGTTCCCCAACGGTACACCCCCCGGCCGGGACAAATCACCGAGCCCGACCAGTTTTTCAAGCAGGACATGTAATAAAAGAGGCTTGCAATACGATCGGCGGCTTCGTAAAAGGGGGCCTTCCGATGGTTTTGTCAAAAAAGTGTCCATAACGAAGGGCGGCGGGGCTCGCCTTCCGCCTGTTGCATCAAAGGAGAATTTGTCATGCGTGAAGCAGTCATCGTCAGTGCGGTCCGCACGCCCCTGGGCGGTTTCAACGGAACCCTGGCCGGCATCGGCGCCACCGATCTGGGCGGCAAGGTCATCGCCGAAGCGGTCAAGCGGGCCAACATTCCGGCCGAACGGGTCAACGAAGTGATCATGGGCCTGGTGCTGCCCTGCGGCTACGGCCAGAACCCGGCCAAACAGGCCGCCATCAAGGCCGGCCTGCCTTGGGAAGTGGAATGCTTCACCATCAACAAGGTGTGCGGATCGGCCCTCAAGGCGGTCA
>JAKAFO010000229.1 GCA_021819735.1 Deltaproteobacteria bacterium | reverse complement strand
GATCAGGAAATTGGCCAGCAGGTAAGAGACCATCAGACCGGCCAGGGAAAAGAGCCGCTTTAGGGACTCGGCCTCCTGGGGGGCCGCTACCGGCAGCAGATCGCCCTGTTCGCGGTGGCGCCGGTAACGCCGATAGATGAATGCAAAGCAGACCGCCGAGATGACCATGAAGATCCCCATCATCACCTGGGCCTGGGTCAGTTCGAAGAAGATGCGGCGCTCCCTGCGGAAGACCTCGTAGACGATGCGCATGGGGGCGTAGAGCACGAAATAGGAGGCGAAAATGCTGCCCGCCCAGCGCTGGCGCAGCCCCGCGTCGGCATACACATGGCCGTAAATACGCCGCAGGAAGAAGAAGATCACCAGGTTGGTGGTGAATTCGTAGAGCGGCACCGGGTTCTGGAAGCTCAGATGCCAGCCGTATAGATTTATTTCCACCAGGTTGCCCCAGCAGCAGCCGATGATCAGGCACGAAACACGGCCGATGGCGTGGGCCACGGGCACATACAGGTAGATGGCGTCGAAGGCTTCGAAGAACTTCAGGCGCAGCAACCAGCAGAAGAGAATGCCGAACAGCAGCGGCCCGATCAGGCTGGCGTGGAAGGTGTGGGAGCTGCCGTGCAGCATGCTATCGAAGAACTGCGCGATACCCCATTCGGCCATGGGCTTGTAGAACATGCCCGCCCCCCGCGACCCGTAATAGCCGGCCGGGTAGGACATCAGGATCGAAAGCACCGTGAAAATGGCGACCTCTCGTTTGGGGTAGCCGATGGCCAGCAGGCGTTTGGCCACCAGGATCAAAAAGAGGATGATGACCCCGCCGATAGTGCCGTAGTAAATGATCTCGCCGATCAATTTCAAGATGGGGTATTGGTTCCCCAGGCCCAAGTAGCTGATCATATAAAACCTTGTTTATTATCTGGATGTGGCCGGCAGAGAAGCCCCCGGCGAAAAGCGGTCGGGCAAATATAGAAAAAGCCCTCCTAAAAAGAAAGGGCTTTTTTATGAATGCCTATGGATCGATAGGGGGTGGACAAAATGCCCGGGGCTAGTCGTCCGAGTTCATTTTGGCGGAGGCGGCCTGGTTTTCCACAATCTGGCTGGAAGAGAGCAACATCTGGATCAGCGAGCAGGCTTTTTCGATGGCCGGGGAGCGTCCGCTGATGGCATCGGTGTAAATGATGGCCTCATTGGCCAGGATAAATATTTCGGCCAGCTTTTCGGGGGTACTGTGCAGGCGCAAATACCCGCGGCGCTCCTCGGAACGCAGGTGTTCGGCCGTCAGTTTGACCATGCGCTCGCTGACCCCGCTGGACCAATCGGTCAAAACGCGCAGGGAATAATTGGGATCGTCGGCGATGAATTTTTGCAAGGGCTCAAACGACAAAATGGCGGTCATGAAGCGCCGGTGCACATCGACGACATGCTCGACACCATGCCCCGGGGCTTCGGCCACCGCCTGTTCGAAAGTCGGCTTGATCAAAGACCAGAAGATTTCATCCAGCAACAGCTCTTTGCTGCCCACCCAGCGGTACAACGTGCCGCGACTGACGCCGACCTCCTTGGCCAGATCGCCGATGCTCACGCGCTTGCCTTGCAGCCAGGTTTTACGCGCCAGCTTGAAAACCTCGATGGGGGTGGCCGGTGGTCGTGAATGATTCGCGATGGCATTGGCCAGCGGCGTTTTGGCGATGGGGGTCTTTTTCAAATCGATCCATTCCTGTACATTCGGCGGTTTTGTAAAAACTTGGGCCGAGTATGCCAACAAGCAATTTTCCTGTCAACCTGCAAATTCCGGTTCCGATGACAGGCCCATGGTCCGGGAATGCTCATGGCCGTCGACGCTTGATGGTCGGGCTGGGCTCGTCGGGCAGTTTGCCCAGCAAGAGCATGTGGTTGATGGCGCAGGCCTGATCGATGGCCGCCGCCGTGTGCCCGCCGATGATGGCGCTATAAAGCAGGGCGCCGTTGGCATGGACCATCATCTCGGCCAGTTTCTTGGCCGGTGCCGGCAACTTGATGAAACCTTTGGCAACCTGATCCTCGATGTGGTTCGAGGCGGCATCGATGATGCGGTTATGGCAGCTCTTGGGGTCTTTGCTGGTTTGGATGCGGATGGCCGCGGTGGGGTTTTCATACACATAGCGCCGCAGGGGTTCGAAATCGGCCAGGTCATTCATGAAGCGCCGGTGCACGCCCAAGATATGCGCCACACCGTTGCCGGGGGTCTCCTGGATGGCATTTTCGAACGTGGGCTTGGCAAAGGACCAGAGGATCTCTTCGATCAATCCCTCCCGGCTGCCCACCCAGCGATACAGGGTGACCCGGCTGACACCCACTTCCTTGGCCAAGTCGCCGATGCTGATGCGCCGACCATCCAGCCAGTATTGGCGCGCCAGCTTGAACACGCCCAGCGGGGTCGGCTGGGGCCGGTCCATGTTGGCCAAGGCCTGGCTGAGGATAGATTCCTGCTCCTGATTTTCTTTAGATATCGTTTTGTTTGTCATGGCTTTTCTTGCGGGTTAAATTGTTGTTCTATATCGCTTTACGGGGCGAAAAAGTCAATGCCTTATTGATTGTCGCCGACGAGCGATGGGACCAACACCCCCTCGATCCGTCACCCACCGGACACGGCATGGCGTTTTTGCTTGTGTCCGTTAGGCAGCGGAGATAAAACCATCGAGAATTTACACCCTTCCGCGCCGCGGAAGGTGAATGAGTGTCACTGATTATGAGGAGCCGCGATGTCGTATCTGATTCAAGGAGAAACGGGCGAACGACGCCTGTTCATGGGCAACGAAGCCATCGCCCGGGGCGCCCTAGAAGCCGGCATTTCCGTGGCCGCCGGGTATCCGGGCACGCCGTCATCGGAAATCATCGAAAATTTAGCCAAGGTTTCCGCTGAGCGCAATTTGTACGTGGAGTGGTCGGTCAACGAGAAGGTGGCCCTGGAAGTGGCCGCGGCGGCCTCCCTGGCCGGCCTGCGGGCCCTGTGCGTGATGAAGCAGAACGGGGTCAATGTGGCCTCGGACTTTCTGCTGCACCTGTCCGGTTCGGGCACGCGCGGCGGCCTGGTGCTGGTGCCCTGCGACGATCCGGGGGCCCTTTCCAGCGTCAACGAGGGCGAGTCGCGCCATTTCGCGCGCATGATCGAAATTCCGCTGCTCGAACCGGGCAATTTTCAGGAGGCCAAGGCCATGATCCCTTGGGCCTTCGAGCTCTCCGAGCAGTTGCGCACCCTGGTCATGGTGCGCAGCGTCACGCGCCTGTCCCACGCCAGCGGCGACGTGACCCTGGGGCCGTTGCCCAGCGTATCGCGGCGCGCCTTCTTCAAGCACGACGGTTTCATCCTGGACCCCATGGAGGGCGCCGTGCTCAGCGGCCCGGTGGAGCTCAAGCACACCTGGCAGCAGGAGAAGGTGGCCAAGGCCGTCGAAGCGTTCGAAACCTGCCCGTTCAATACCTATACCGGCCCGGCCAAACCCGAGGTGCTGATCGTCACCAGCAGCGCCTGCAACCTCTACAGCCTGGAAGCGGTGCGGCTGCTCAAGGCCCAGGCGCGCGTGGGCATTCTGAAGATGGGCACCACCTGGCCCCTGCCGCCGCGCTTCATGGAAAAATACCTGGGCCTGGCCGACACGATCCTGATCGTCGAAGAGGTGCTGCCCTTCCTGGAAGAGGGGGTCAAGATCCTGGCCGCCGAACTGGCGCCGGTCATCGGCATCAAGAAGTTCTTCGGCAAGCGCGACGGCACCATCCCGGCCACCGGCGAGATGAATCCGGACCGGGTGGTCGCCGGCCTGGCCAAGGTGCTGGGGATCAGCTACGCGGCCATGCCCGAGGCCTACGCCCAGAAGGCGCTGGCGGCGGCCACCACCGGCGCGCCCGAGCGTGACCTGACCTTTTGTCCCGGCTGCCCCCACCGCGCCTCGTTCTGGACGATTCACAACGTGCTGCAACTAGACAACCGCCAGGGCTTCGTGTGCGGCGACATCGGCTGCTACTCCCTGGCCATGCGGCCCACGGGCTATGAGACCCTGAAGACATTGCACGCCATGGGCTCGGGCACCGGCCTGGCCAGCGGCTTCGGCATGCTCGGGCGCTTCGGCTTCGACCAGCCGGTGGTGGCTGTCAGCGGGGACTCGACCTTCTTTCATGCCGTGCTGCCGGCCCTGGCCAACGCGGCCCATCACCGGGCCGACATCACCCTGGTCATCCTGGACAACAGCGGCACGGCCATGACCGGTTTCCAGCCCCATCCCGGGCTCTCGGTGGATGCGGCCGGGCACGCGGTGCAGGCCCTAGACATCGCCCGCATCTGCGAAGCCATGGGCGCCGAAGTTCACGTGAGCGATCCCTTCGATGTGGCCCGGACCCAGGCGCGGCTGCTGGCCCTGATCGGCGCCGGCCAGGGACTCAAGGTCCTGATCCTGCGCCAGGCCTGCGCCTTGAGTCCCCAGAAAAAAGGCCGCAAGCAATTCCAGATGCGCATCGATGCAACCCTCTGCCGAGGCGAATCCTGCGGCTGCAACCGGCTCTGCACCCGGGTCTTCAAGTGCCCGGGCCTGGCCTGGGACGCCGAGCAGGCCGTGTCGCGCATCGACGAGGTGATCTGCGCGGGATGCGGCGTGTGCGCGTCGCTCTGCCCCGCGGGGGCCATCATCAAAGAGGAGGCCAAATAAGCATGGAAACCGTGGATCGATCTTTGGGGGCGGACCCGTACAACCTGATCATCACCGGCGTGGGCGGCCAGGGCAATGTGCTGGCCTCGCGCCTGTTGGGCAATATGCTGATGGCCCAGGGCTTTCACGTCACCATCGGCGAAACCTTCGGCGCCTCCCAGCGCGGCGGCTCGGTGATGAGCCACCTGCGCGTCTCCGGCCAGAGCGACCTGTCGCCCCAGATTCCCCGGGGCCAGGCCCACCTGGTGGTCTCCCTGGAACCCACCGAGGCCCTGCGGGTGTTGCGCGAGTACGGCAATCAAGATGTCTATGTGCTCTGCAACATGCGACCGATCCACGCCATCGGCGTGATCAGCGGCGAGGCGCGCTACCCGGAAGCCACAGAATTAAAGCAGTGGATCGGCGACCTCTCCCGGCAGGCCTGGTTCGTCAACGCCACCGAGGTGGCCATGACCATGGGCAATCCGATCTTCGGCAACATCTTATTGGTGGGCGCCCTGGCCGCCACGGGCGTACTACCCCTGGAGCGCGGCCACTTCGAAACCACCATCCGCCGCATGGTACCGGCGGACAAGGTGGCCACCAATCTGACCGCCTTCGATCGCGGCGGCCAACTCGTGGCCGAAGGGTAGCGCGGCATGCCCCGCATCTCGCTCTTCATCCCCTGCATCGTGGACCTGGTGCTGCCGGGCATCGGCGAGAGCACGGCGGCCCTCGTGCGCCACGTGGGGCACACGCCTATCTATCACCAGGAGCAGACCTGCTGCGGGCTGATGGCCTTCAACAGCGGCTTTCGCGACGAAGCCCGCACGCTGGCGCGCCACTTCATCCAGGTCTTCGAAGACGACGCGACCATCGTCAGCCCGTCGGGCTCGTGCGTCAACATGGTCAAGAACCGCTACCCCGAACTCTTCGCCGACGAGCCCGATTGGCAGCGGCGCGCCCTGGCGTTGGCCCCACGGGTGTTCGAGCTGAGCCAGTTCCTGGTGGACCACGTGGGAGTCACCGACCTTGGTGCCCGGCGCCACGCCACGGTGGCCTACCATGAATCGTGCAGCACCCTGAACGGCCTGGGGGTCTCGGCCCAGCCCAAGGCCCTGCTGGGGGCGGTCCAGGGCACCACACTGGTGCCGTTGAAAGGCGCCGATGTGTGCTGCGGCTTCGGCGGCACCTTTTCCAACGCCTTCCCGGAAATCTCCACGGCCCTGGTGGCCCAGAAGGCAGGCTATTTTCTGGAGAGCGGCGCCGAGTTGCTGGTGATGTGCGATCCGGGCTGTCTGCTCAACATCCAGGGCTATCTGCACCGCCACCATCCGGGAAAAACGGCCATGCACCTGGCCGATTATCTGGCCGGCGGCCTGCCGGGCAACCCGGGGAGGCGGCCATGAAGCTCACCACCGAACGTTTCCGGCAGACCGCCCTGGAAGAGCTGGCCAACGCGCGCACCCAGAAGTTTCTCCAGATCCTGCCCCTGCGCCTCTCGGCCCGGCGACAAGAGGCCTACGGCAGCTTCAGCGACCCCGAGGCCGCCCACCGGCTGGGGCAGGCCATCCGCGGCGAGGCCCTGGCGCGCCTGCCCGAGCTTTTGGAGACCTTCGAGCGCAACGCCCTGGCCAACGGCGCCAAAGTCTTCTGGGCCGCGGACAGCCAGGCGGCCAACCGCTACATCGCCGATCTGGCCCGGGCCAAAGGGGCGCGCTATGTGACCAAGGGCAAATCCATGATCACCGAGGAGCTGGGCCTCAACGACTATCTGGCCCAGGACGGTATCCGCCCCTGGGAGACCGACCTGGGCGAGTTCATCGCCCAGTTGCTGGAAAAACCGCCCTTTCACATCGTGGGCCCGGCCATCAACATTCCCGTGGAACAGATCCGCGACATCTTCCTCGAAAAGGGGGTGCTCGACCAGCCCACTCTCGATCCGGTGACCCTGGGCAGGGCCGCCCGGCGCTTTCTGCGCGACAAGTTCCGCGATCTGCAAATGGGCATCACCGGCGTCAACATCGCCGTGGCCGAGACCGGCACGGTGATCAACGTGGAGAACGAAGGCAACATCCGTTTCAACAAGTCGGCGCCCAAGACCCTGGTGTGCGTCATGAGTCTGGAAAAGGTGGTGCCCTCCCTGGCCGACGCCCTGCACCAACTGCGGGTGTTGTGCCGCAGCGCCACGGGCCAGGCCGCCGGGGCCTACATCTCCCTGGACAGCGGCCCCAAGCGAGCCGATGAAACCGACGGCCCCGAAGAGCTGCACATCGTCATCCTGGACAACGGCCGTTCGGCCATCTACCAGAACCGCCACACCCGGGAGGCTTTGCGCTGCATCCGCTGCGGGGCCTGCCTCAACGCCTGCCCGGTGTACGGCAAGGTCGGCGGCTATCCCTACGGCTGGGCCTATTCGGGGCCCATGGGCCAGGTGCTGACGCCGGCCCTGCGCGGCCTGGCCGAGACCGGCGACCTGATCCGGGCCTGTACCCTGTGCCACCGCTGCAAGACCATCTGCCCGGCGGGCATCGATCATCCCGGCCTATTGCTGCACTACCGCCATAAAGATGTGCAGGCCGACCCGCTGCTCCAGGGGCAAGGGGCCGATCCGCGAGAGCGCCTGGCCCATCGGCTCTTTGCTTTGGCCGGCAGCCGTTACGCCTATTGGCGCATTTTCTCCAAAGTACTGCCCATGGCGGCCCGCCTTTTCGGGAAAGGCGCTATGCTGCGCGGCCTGGGGCCTTTCGGGAGGGGTTGGTTTCAGAGCCGCGATCTGCCGGCGCCGGCCAAGCAGAGCTTTCACCAACGCTGGCGGCAGCGCAAGGAGTAAACATGGTCCTGAACGCACGCGAAGAGATCCTCGCCCGGCTCAGATCGGCCCCGCCAACATCCGTGCCCGCCCGGCCGGAGCTGCCGCCGGCCAAGGAGCTGGCCCTGGATGCCGGGCAGCTTGTGGCGCGCTTCGAAGAGCAGCTCGCGGCCCAGGGCGGTATTGCTTTGCGTGTCGCCGATGAAGCCGCCCTGCTAATCAAACTGGAAGAGATCCTGCGCCAGGAAAGCGTCACCCGGGCCATGGCCTCGACCGATGCCGTGCTCTCCCCCCTGGGGCTTGAGGGGTGGGGGCGCAAGGCGGGCATCGAGATCCTCACCCCGACCGCCTACAGCGACCGGGACGACTACACCCGGGCGGTCTTCGATCAGGTGCAGGCCGGCATCACCGGCGCCGACTATGCCGTGGCCGAATCGGGCACCTTGGTACTGGTCCACGATGCCCGCCAGCCCCGGCTCGTCTCCCTGGCGCCGCTGGTGCACATCGCCGTGGTGCCGCGGACACGTATCGTGCCCACCTATGAATCCGCCCTCGAAGTCATTTACGCCGCCGGCCGCCGGCCTTCCCAGGTGACCCTGATCACCGGCCCGAGCATGACCGCCGACATCCAGGCCACGCCCTTCAAAGGCATGCACGGCCCCCAGAAACTTTTCGTACTGCTGCTCGGTTGATCCACGGCACAATGACCAGGTCCGAAAACGGCTTGCCGCCATCCGCGGCGATGGTCAATATAGAGTTGCGTTTCAAAAGAGTCCCAAGCAGGAAGCAACCATGCTCGACGTTCAAATATGCGAAAGGGCCCGTCTGGCCCGGGATGCCCGCTTCGACGGCCTGTTTTTCACGGGCGTGTTGACCACGGGCGTCTTCTGTCGCCCGATCTGCCCGGCGCCGCAACCCAAAGCGCACAACGTGGTCTATTTCCCCACGGCGGCGGCCGCGGCGGCGGCCGGTCTGCGGCCCTGCCTGCGCTGCCGTCCGGAATCGGCGCCCGGCACGCCGGCCTGGAACGGCACCTCGGCCACCGTCTCCCGGGCCCTGGCACTTATCCGCCAGGGGGCGCTCGACGCGGGCGGCCTCGAAGCCCTGGCGGCTCGCCTGGGGGTGGGCGCCCGGCACCTGCGCCGCCTGTTTGTGCGCCATCTGGGCACATCGCCCATGGCCATGGCCAACACCCAACGCGTTCTGTTCGCCAAAAAACTGCTGGCCGAAACCCAATGGCCAGTCACCCAGATCGCCTTGTCCGCGGGCTTCGGCAGCATCCGACGCTTCAATGCGGCCTTTCGCGCCCTGTACGGCCGGTCGCCCAGCGCCTTCCGCGGCGAGCTGGCCGGCCGGCACCCGCTGGCGCC
>JAKAFO010000228.1 GCA_021819735.1 Deltaproteobacteria bacterium | reverse complement strand
CGGCCCCACCCGCATCCGCCGGGACCAAAAACGCTGTATCGACTGCGGGCGCTGCGACCGGGCCTGTCCGTCCCACCTGCCGGTTTCGAAGAAATCCATGATCCACAGCCCGGAATGTATCGGCTGCCTGGATTGTTTGGCCGCCTGTCCGGTGGACGATACCCTGGCCTTCTCGAGTGCCGGGCTCCGGCGCCGGTTCTGGACCCCGGCCCGGGTAGGTCTGTGCATCGCGCTCTTCTTCGTTCTGAGCGTCTATGGGGCCGCCGTCAGCGGCCATTGGCGCGGCGGGGTTTCGGACCTGGAGTTCCGCATGCGTCTGGCGACCATCGATGCACCGGAAAACACCCATCCCACGGTCGGCATGGGGCGGCCACGCGAGTAAGATTGTGCCCATGGCGACCCTGTTTTCATTTGACATCAACCTTGGTTTGGCATTTGACTTGACTCAAGGAGTTCCCACAGACTGCGCATATCCTTGAGCCATCTCCTGCTTCGCGCCCGAAATGTAACGCGTATCCTTCTCCGCCAAGCTGGGGTCCATGAGCTTGGCAAACCAATCCCCAAAGAGAGCTGGAGGTGTTCCCATGCAAGCACAACGATCGATCCCCCAAGACCTTTCGCCCTGGTGGCGCCGCAGCGTGGCGCTGGTCTTTCTGGTCGGCATGGCGGTTTTGATTTTCATGTCCGTCATGGCCTATCGCCATGCCCCCCCGATTCCGGACAAGGTGGTCGGCCCGGGCGGCGAGACGGTTTTCAGCGGCCAGGAGATCGAAACGGGCCAGCAGGTTTTCCTGAAGTACGCGCTGATGCAAAACGGCACCATCTGGGGCCATGGCGCCTACCTGGGCCCCGATTTTTCGGCCCGATACCTCCATGAGCTATCCCTGGATGCCGGCAACGCCCTGGCCGGCGAAGCCTTCGGCCGGGAGCTGGCGAAGCTCGACGACGGGCAACGCGCGGCAGTCAATGTCCAGGTGGCGCTTCTGCTCAAGAAAAATCGCTACGAGGCCGCAACCCACACCCTCCGCTTTTCCGCGGCCGAAAAAGCCTCGTTCGAAAGGCAGTTGGGTTTGTGGGCCGATTACTTCGCGCACCCGAACAACAACGGCGGCCTGCCGAGCAAGTATATCGACAACCCGCAAGAGATCCGCCAACTGACCGCCTTTTTCGCCTGGGCCGCCTGGGCCAGCGTGGCCAACCGGCCGGACAAGCCTTATTCGTACACCAACAACTTTCCCTACGACCCCACCGTCGGCAACCTGTTGACCCGCGATGCCATCCTGTGGAGCGCGTTGAGCGTCGTCATGCTGCTGGGCGGCCTGGCCCTGGTGCTCTTCACCTTCGGCCGCTTCGACTACCTGGGGTGGAAAGGCGGTCCGCCCGAGATCAAACCCCTGATGCGGCCCGGCGAGGCCACGCCCGGCCAGCGGGCGGTGGTCAAGTACTTCGTCATCGTCGCGTTGCTCTTCCTGGCCCAGGTCGTGATCGGCGGCGCCCTGGCCCACTACCGGGCCGAGCCCGGCGATTTCTACGGCATCGACCTGGCCCAGTACCTGCCCAGCAACATCCTGCGCACCTGGCACCTGCAACTGGCCCTGTTCTGGATCGCCACCGGCTATGTGGCCGGCGGCCTGCTGCTGGCCTCCTCCCTCGGGCAGGCCGAACCTCGGGGCCACGCCGTGGGCGTTCACCTGCTCTTCTGGGCCCTGGTCGTGCTGGTGGTGGGCAGCCTGCTGGGCGAAATCGCGGGCATCCACCAACTTTTCGGTTCCCTGTGGATGTGGTTCGGCCACCAGGGCTGGGAATTTCTCGAACTGGGACGCTTCTGGCAGGTGATCCTGGCCGTGGGCCTCAGCTTCTGGCTGTGGCTGCTGTTCCGGGCCATCGGGCCGGCGCTCCGGGACCCCGAGAAAAAAGAGATCGGCTGGCTCTTCCTGGGGGCCGCGGCCTCCATCCCCGTGTTCTACCTGCCGGCCTTTTTCTTCGGCAGCACCACCAACTTCGCGGTGGTCGACACCTGGCGCTTCTGGATCATCCATCTTTGGGTGGAAGGCTTTTTCGAGCTGTTCGTCACCGTGCTGGTGGCCGTCACCTTCTATCAACTGGGATTCGTGCGGCGCCTCAACGTGGTCCGGGTCATCTATATGGATGCCATCCTGTTTCTGGCCGGAGGCATCATCGGCACGGCCCACCACTGGTACTGGACCGGCCAGACCAACATCACCATGGCCCTGGCCGCCATGTTCTCGGCCCTGGAGGTGGTACCCCTGACGCTCTTGACCCTGGACGCCTGGGACTTCATGAAGCTTACCGGCACCAAGGGCGCCGACCCGCTACCGCGCAAGGCGATCCCCCACAAATGGGCCTTCTACTTTCTGATGTCCGTGGGTTTCTGGAATTTCGTGGGCGCCGGCATTTTCGGCTTCTTGATCAACATGCCGGTCATCAGCTACTTTGAAGTGGGCACGGTGCTGACCCTCAACCACGGCCACGCGGCCCTGCTGGGGGCCTTCGGCATGCTGGCCATGGCTCTGCTGGTGCTTTGCCTGCGGCACGTGCTCAGGGACGAACAGTGGGTGGCGCCCGAAAAGTGGGTCAAGGTTTCGTTCTGGGGCATGAACGGCGGGCTGGCCCTGATGGTCCTCACCAACCTTTTTCCTGTGGGCATCCTGCAGGTCTGGGACGTGCTCACCAACGGGTACTGGCATGCCCGGGGGCTGGAGTTCATGGCCCAGGATCGCATCCGCCTGCTGGAATGGGCCAGCCTGCCGTCGCACGTGGTGCTGATCGGCCTGGGCGTGATCCCCATGGTGATCGCCGCCGGCCTGACCTATTTGAAAATCAGGCAACCCGCTCGGGCATGATTGAGTTTCCGGCGCCTATCGGTTATAGCGTTCATTAGTTTCCACCGAACGAATCGATGCGCACGGCAAACCCGACAACCCGCCAACATGGACCGGCGCAATAAAACTGTTTGAAAGGGTGACGGATGCAATCTTTCATAAAGAATCGATGGAAATTCCTGGTGGCGACCGCGGCGCTGGCCGTTATCCTGGGCTTTTTTCTCGCCTTCGGCCCGCCCAAACTCATGGCCAAGACCGAGTCGCCGCTCTTTTGCGCCTCCTGCCATGTCATGCAAAGCCAATACGAAGCCTGGTTCAATACCGGCGCCCACCGCAGCATCCGCTGCGTGGATTGCCATCTGCCGCACCAGAATCTTGCCCTCTACTACACGTGGAAATCCATCGACGGAATGAAAGATGTGATCCTTTTTCACTCCGGCAATGTTCCCGAATATATCGAGGTGTCCGAGCGCGGACAGGGTTTCATCCAGGGCAACTGCATCCGCTGCCATTCGGAACGCGTGGCGATGATCGACAAGGAGCGCGACTGTTGGGATTGCCACCGCTTATTGCAGCATAAAATGGCCGGCACCCGACTGACGAACTGATAAAATCAGCAATCCATCCAAGGAGGAGAAATGGCTTTCAGCATCCCCAAAAAATCGACTGTATGCGTGCTCTTGTTTCTGGCAATGGTCCTGGGCGCGTGCGGACCTCCCGAACCCAAGCCAAGAGAGATCATTTCGATTCCGGACAATACGATGGACCCCACCTTGTGGGGCAAGGCCTATCCCGAAGAGTACGAGCTGTGGAAAAAGACCGCCGAGACCATCGGCACGCGCCGCAGCAAGTACAAGACCGGCATGGACAGCGGCGCCTTGTCGGTGGACAAGCTGTCGCAGTTTCCCTACATGGCTCTGCTCTTCAACGGCTGGGGTTTCGGCGTGGAGTACAACGAGCCGCGCGGCCACGCCCACATGGTGCGCGACCAACTGGAAATCGATGCCTCCCGGCTCAAGGCCGGCGGCGTCTGCCTGAGTTGCAAAACCCCTTACGCCCCCGGGCTTCAAAAGGAGATGGGCGAAGATTACTACAAGCTGGCCTTCAAGGAGGTGCTGGCCAAAATCCCCGAGGCCCAACGGGAGTTGGGCGTGGCCTGCATCGACTGCCACGACAACAAGGACATGAGTCTCAAGCTGTCGCGCAGTTTCACCCTGGTAGAGGCCATGAAAGCCATGGGCCAGGACCCGGCCACGCTCACCCGCCAGGAGATGCGCTCGGCCGTCTGCGCCCAGTGCCACGTGACCTACAACATCCCCAAGAACGCCGAAGGCAAATCGGTGGGTCTCTACTTCCCCTGGCAGAACAGCAAGCCCGGCGCGATCACCATCGAAGACATCATCCTGCGCATCCGCCAGGACCCGTCGGTGAAGGAGTGGAAGCAAAACGTCACCGGCTTCAAGATGGCCTTCATCCGCCACCCCGAATATGAGTTCTGGACCAAGGAGAGCACCCATTTCAAGGCCGGCGCCTCGTGCGCCGACTGCCACATGCCTTACACCGCGGCCGGGATTCACAAAATCTCCGATCACCGCGTCATGAGCCCGGTCCAGGCCGGCATGAAATCCTGCAAGCAGTGCCACGCCGAAGACACCGACTGGCTGCGCGACCGCGTCTTCGCCATCCAGGACCAGGTCATCTCCATCATGATCCGGGCCGGTTACGAGACCGCCACGGTGGCCAAGCTCTTCGAGATCACGCACAAGGCCCAGGCCGAAGGCAAGACCATCGATCAACAACTCTATGACAAGGCCAAAGAATTCTACGAGGAAGCCTTCTACCGCTCCCTGTTCATGGGCGCCGAAAACTCCATCGGCTTCCACAACCCCACCGAAGGGTTGCGCATCCTGGGCGATTCGCTGGCCTTCGGCACCCGCGCCGAAGCCTACCTGCGCCAGGCCCTGGCCCAGGCCGGCGTCGCCGTGCCGGTCAAGGTTGATCTGGAAATCATGAAGTACGTGGACCAGCGCGGCGAAAAGAAGCTGCCGTTCAAACCCGAACTGGAGTTCAAGGACCCCATGGGGTTGCAGGATAAGTTCTTCTAAAAGCGCTGCGATCGCTTCCTAAAAAATCGAACCGGCGAAGCCAGATTTGGCTTCGCCGGTTCGATTTGCACGGACCGGGTCACCTCCGGCAAGAAGCGCCTTCTTTTCCATTCGGGCGACGCCTATTTCATCCAGCAAGTGAGCATGCATCCATTGAAGAAAGCGGACCACTGATCTGTTCCTTCGGTATAGCGCGCTGAAGCGGCCTCCGTGCAATGGGTGACGCAAGCTTCGCTGCCGCTGCCGGCACAAATGAGTTTTGAAGAAACCGCAATGACCGATAAAACCGTGACCAGAATTAAAACATACCTCATAAGAACCTCCAGCGCCGAATGTTCATAGTCCTTTGATAACGCCATATTGCCAAGTTATTGGAGAAAAATCATGGCGGTCGATAGACTTATCGGCAGATGCGCGGCATTTGATAAGGTTTCAGGGGCTACTTTTCTGGGGCAGGTGCTAAGAAAAGGTCAATCCAGGCACAACACCTTTTGTCATTCTCAAATGGGGATTTTAACGAGCCGGACCCTTTTAGGGGAAATTGGACCGGTTGTTGGACAATAACTATTAATCGTAGATCTCTTCCATGACCTGTAAAGCAAAACGGGCGGCAACCGTAGCGGGGCCGCCACCCATTTCAATTCCGACCTCAACTGCTTCCAATACCAAGTAGCATCTTTGATGGAATGGCGAGATAGGGCTAAAAAATTAGCTACTTTATCGACAACTTGTCATCCGCTGAAAAGGACCGCGCCAATGCGTTGGGTATGGTTTTTATAGGAACGGCGCCGAGTTTTGTTTTGGCTAGTCCGCGGGAATTCATGGAATACTAAAGCGTTATAGCGATTCAATTCTTTATGGCTAGTTTTTTTGGCTATAGAGGGTATTTTCGAGCGGTTCCTTGATCCGCGGCTGAACGGATGTCGCGGACCGAACCGGATTAGTTCCATATCAAAGTGAATGGAGGTTGCCAAAGAAGGTCTATAGCGATGCATCCTCAGTCGATTTTTCTTTGGGGTTTCTTGGTGGTTTCTGTGGGGTTTTTCTGGGTAGCGAGTGTTTCCTGGGTAGTTTCCAGGGTAGTTTCTTGGGTACCGAGGCCTGGACGACGGTGCGCGGGATATGTTGCTCAATATCGGCGGCAATGGCCCCAAGAGCCTGGTCAATAGCGGCCAGGCTGGTATCCCGATCTTCCACCGGCAGATAGGCCAGATCGATATCCACCGACAGACGCAGCATATCCCGAACAAACAGATTGATAGCCGTGCCGCCCTTTAGCAATATTGTAAACCCTGGGTTTACATTTTGAATGAATCTTAAACGGCATCCGTCCCACGCTCATCACCACAATAGCGCAGAGGAACAAAGGAAAACGGATCAGGCTTCCGGGATGAGTTGCAGATTGGAAATTCCCTTAGGAGACAATAATGGTATCGAGCAAGACTTTAGGAGCTGTCCCCGCCGGTTACATTTCGTTCGCGCAAGTCACGGATCAATTCTTCAAAGCCATCATCGATATCCCCCGGCCACGTACCGAAAAGCACGGTCACATCCTGTAATGGAACGGCAGCTTGACTTTCGGCCAGCTCATCCAGTGACAGCGCCTGCCAGAAGTCGCTGGGCAGCAGTGTTCCCTGGGGCAACTGGATTCGCTCTCGCACCCTTTGGTAACCGCTGGTCGTGCAATTGGCTTGACCCGCCAAGCGAATGGATAAAAAATGTTCTTCACCCATCGTTGCCCCCTTTCTGAGCTACTCGATATGCTCTTGGTAAGTGGATGATTGCAATCGGATGACGATTGGTGGCTACCTTACCATAAAACCGCCATTTGGAACATCTTCAGGCCGCCGGACTTGAATGCTCGACTCGGCCACCTTGACCCGCACCCGGTCGGTGAGAAAAATCAGGTATTAGGCCGGATAATCAGTTCGCATCGCCCCCGGCGCCAAGCAGGTACTCCTCGGTAAAGATCGGATCGATCTCCTGGTAGAACTTGAGCCACACCAGGAACTTGCCGCGCACACGGGGATGGCGCGCCATGATCTGCTTGAACTTTTCCGGGTAGGTGAAGATCATGGCGCTATATTCGTTGAAGTCGTTTTCGAATTCCGTTTGGCCATAGGTGTTCATGAACCCCTGAGCATAGTCTTCTTCCGTGCCACACGATGACGCTTTTTTATAAATGTCCAACTGGTCGGCGCCGGTAGTGTAGAGATATACAAAGCCTTTTGGATTGTTTTCGAACCAGGGGTTCAGCACCATCGAATGACGGCTCAGCAGCAATGAACTAAACTCGTGATGAAAGGTATCTATTGCGGATTCATCATCTTTCGAGCCGTTATCAACCAAATAAACAATTTGGCGAAATGGATCAAAAGAGCCACCAAATAAGAATCCTTCATCGTCAATTTGATCGGCAAAATAGATAGCTCTGAGATATTTTTTTATTACCTCCGCAGGGTACTTTTCGAAAGCTTTCCGTAAATACACGGGATACTGCATAAGGACACGGTGGCGGATAGGAATGACCTTGCTGTTCTTCCCCGGGCCAGCAGCCACGATGCTGTTTGTGATATTTGATAAAAATGTATCGTCAACCTCATAGACAATCTCGATTCCATATTTTTTGGTGAGCGGCGCGAACCGTTCTTCAATTTCCGCTTTTGGGAAAACCGTATCCAAATAATACAAATACCACTGTGAAATTGCCGCGAGGGAAAAAGAACAAAACAACAAGATCCAAATGAACCGGCCGGTGCGTTTTGAGATCAATATCTGGGTCAAATTGAATGCGAGATTAGTCATATTGAGTTGTTAAAATATCTTTGATTGCCCGGGTAGTTCATGTTTACAGGGTGAGAAAATGCCCCTATGGATACGTTACCGCTTAAGGCGGCAGCTACTTTCGTTCGCAACATGACCGTCCCAAGTAAAAGAATTGTAATCGTGATCATGAATTTGTTTACCATATCAGCCACAATTCCTTCATTCGTCTTTAGAACTGGTAGATCCGCGGGTTTCGTCGGGGCCACTGTTCCTTTTACAACCTCCGGAGCCAACTTGGGGGGCGTTGGGTGAAGCGTTACGGTCACATCAAATGCAATGTCGGCGGTATACTTATACTTCCTGCCCTCCACATCCGCAGTAGCGCTGATGGTCTCCGGCTTTAGCGATCCTTTCAGTTTCATGGGGTTCTCCGCTACTACCTTTATCGTGTATGGCCCCAGTCCGGCCTGGGCCATGATCGGCGCCTTTAAGGTGACATGCCCATTCTGATACCCAAGCTCTACCCCCTTGGTCAAATCCCGAAACGCATGATCGCTGAACTGCCCCAGCTTCTGTTTGACCGCCGGTGCATCCTTGCTCAGGGCCAGTTCCAGGTTGTGGCGGTAGCGGCCGTGGGTCATGTTTTCGATGGCGATGGTGCCGCTGAGTTTGGCCTCCAGGGTGCAGTGGGGCAGCACCTGTTTGTATTGGCTTTGGCCGTCCTCGATTTTGTATACCACCTTGAGGTCCAGACCGGTAGCCGGTTTGGTCACTTCCACCTTGGGCCAGGGTTTGCCCTGGGAGAGGGTAAACGGCTTCGACGAGCGCGGCGGGATGAAGATCGTCTGGCCGACGAAAATCAGATTGGGGTCCTTGATGGGCAGCAGTTGCGGGTGCTTGCCGCCCAAGGCGAACTCGTTGTGGAACTTGTCGATTTCGGGCCAGCGCGCGCCGCTGCCCAGATATTGGCCGGCCAGGCCCCATAAGCTGTCTCCCCTGCGGACGACGTGCCGAATCATCTCCTTCTCCTTTCTCTTTGGTGAAGTTCTATGCCTTGCAGTTGCGTTGCAGGTTCCAGCCGCTGGCGGTGTTGCCGGCGGCCTGGCCGCCCGTGCGGTTTTGGCGCGTGTAGGCCCATTG
>JAKAFO010000227.1 GCA_021819735.1 Deltaproteobacteria bacterium | reverse complement strand
CCTGTGCCTTGGCCGCCGAGCTGATCAGTCGGGCTGCCGGCCCCGGCGACCAGGATCTTTACGTGGCCGGCCTGGTCCACGATATCGGCAAGCTGGTGATCTACATGGCCTTGCCCGAAGCCTACGCCGAGCTGATCCTGGAAGTCGGCCCCTATGCCCATACCATGTTCGCCATGGAGCAGCGCTTTTTCGGCATGACCCACGAAGAGACCGCCCAGCGGGTGCTGCGCCAATGGATGTTTCCGGAGTCGATCCTGGAGGCGGTGGGCTGCCACCATCATCCCGAGAATGCCACGTTTCATTCCGCCGTCGCCTGGGTGGTGCACGCCGCCGACCTGCTGGTGCGTTGGGATCATGCCTTGGTGCAGGGCGCCGAGCCGGAGGCTGCCACCCTGCGCCGGCATTTGCTGGCGCCGGACCTGACCAGTGCCCTGAGCGCCGCCGCCTGGGGCCCGGCCACCCTAGAATCGTTGCGCGGCCAGTTGACGGCCAAAAAAGCCCAACAGGCCGACCTGTTGGCCATGTTTACCGTCTGAAGAAGGGTGGTTGACAGCTTTCGCCGCCCGAACATATAGTTTTCCCAAGGGGTTCTTCCGCACGTTCGCAATCACCAGCATGAACCGGTTTATCGCGCCGGCGCCGATCCGTCGTCCTTTGTTCGACTTGTTTTGAAACCGCTTCCATGGAGGAATGTATGGCCTCCGAAAAATCCTTCGAACACTGCCTGCTGCTCAGGGTGGGGGTTGTGGCCAAGGGCAGCCGCTGCTTTTCCATCATGCGCATGCTGGATTCGTTCAAACCCGCCGGGCTGCGCTTGAGGCTCGTGGCCCTGGCACCGGTGAGCAAGTCGATCTCCTGCCTGAAATTCGCCGGTGAAGTGGGGGTTCCGATCTACGACGACTATCGGGATCTGTTTAGGATAGAGGCTTTGGATTTGATTCTCGAAATGACCGGCAAGCCGGGCATCTTCGACGACCTGCAGCGCCACAAAGCGCATTCGGTGGTGGTTTTGGACCGCCAGGCCTCGATGCTGTTTTTCGACCTGGCCCGCCAGTATGAAATGGTGGCGGAACGGGAGGCGGAGATCAGTCTGGCCACTTCGTTTGCCTCGGCGCTGCTGGAGGCTTCGCCGGACGGCGTCATGGTCATGGATCGCAACTATCGCATCATCAATTGCAACAACTCGCCGCTGATCACCGGCGGCCTGCACCGGGAGGCGATCCTGGGCAAATACTGCTTCGAGGTGATGCACGGCTTGCTCCACCCGTGCAGCAGCCATGATCGCTTCTGCCCCGTGCAGGAGACCATGCGCACCCGGCGCCCGGCCCGGACCATGCACGAAGTGCCCACCACCAGCGGTGAGCCGCGGGTCCTGCAGATCATCGTTTTTCCGCTCTTCAACATGCTGGGCGAGATCGTGCAGTTTGTCGAGATCATCCGGGACATGACCTCCGACTTCAGCGCCCATGACGAACATCGCGCCCGGGCCATCAAAGATGATCTGGCGCGGGTGGCCCAGGAGGACCGCTTGACTTCCATCGGGCGGCTGGTGGCCTCGGTGTGCCACGAGATCAACAACCCCATCGCCAGCATCGTCACCTTCAACAAGCTGATTCTTTCCCATATCCGGGACGGCACCCTGCCGCCCGACGGCATGGCGGCCTTCGAAAAGTACCTGGATCTTTCGGTCAGGGAGGCCCTGCGCTGCGGCGAGATCGTGAAAACGCTGCTGACCTTCGCCCGCCAGAAGAAAATCGAGGCCGACCACATCGACCTGCACGAGATGATCAAGACGATCGTCCTGCTCACCGGCTACCAGCTCCAGATGGCCGGCGTGACCGTTGCGATCCAATTGCCCGAAGGCGCCTTCACGGCCTGGGGCGACCACTCTCTCATGCAGCAGTGCCTGATGAATCTGTTCTTCAACGCCATCGAAGCCATGCCCCATGGCGGAAGGCTCACCATCGCCGGCGGTAAAATGAACGGCAAGCGGGTGTGGCTCTCCATCGCCGATACCGGCAACGGCATCAAGCCCGACGACCTGCCGCGCATCTTCGAGCCGTTTTACTCCACCAAAGGCAACGGTAAAGGCGTGGGCCTGGGGCTTTCCATGGTCTACGGCATCATTCGGGAACATAACGGCACCATCGAGGTGCAAAGCGAACCGGGCAAGGGGAGCACCTTTAAAATGGTGCTGCCCACCGAGCCGGTGGCGGCGGTGCCGTCATAAGGGGGGTGCGCATGACGCGTATGATGAAGGTCCTGGTGGTGGACGACGAGGAGACCATCTGCGTGGCCCTGGAGGCCTGGTTGTCCAAAGAGGGCTACCACGTGGAGACCGCTTGCTCGGGAATGGATGCCCTGGAGCTGCTGTCCCAGAAGCTCTTCGACATGTATCTGGTGGATATCAAGATGCCGGGCATGGATGGCCTGGACCTTTTGGCCCGAATTCGTGAGATCCAGCCCGATGCCACGGTCATCATGATCACGGCCCATGGTTCCATTCAGACCGCGGTGGAGGCCATGAAGCGCGGCGCCGCCGATTATCTGTGCAAGCCCTTCGACCCGGAAGCGCTCTCGCTGCTCATGGAACGCGTGGCGGCCACCAAGGCGCTGCGCGACGAAAATGTGGCCTTGCGTGGCCAGTTGCTGGAACAGCAGGAGGCGATCTTCGACGACTTCATCGCCCAATCCGAGGCCATGCACGCCATTTTAGCGCAAATCGAAGAGGTGGCGCCCAGCAACGCACCGGTTCTGATCACCGGCGAAACCGGGGTGGGCAAGGATCTGGTGGCTCGGTCCATTCACATGCGCAGCGAGCAGGCCTACGGCCCCTTCGTGGCCATCAACTGCGGCGCCCAGACCGAGTCCCTGCTGGAGAGCGAACTCTTCGGCCACGAACGCGGCGCCTTTACCGGCGCGGTCAAAGCCCAGCGCGGCCGATTGGAAATGGCCAACAAAGGAACGCTTTTCCTGGACGAGGTGGGTGAGATCTGTCCCCGCATGCAGATCAGTCTGTTGCGCGCCCTGGAGGAGAAGCGCATCACACGCATCGGCGGCAGCCAGCCCATCGAGGCCCATTTTCGACTGATCAGCGCCACCCACCGGGACTTGCGCCAGATGCTGCGCGAAAACCGGTTTCGGGAAGACTTCTTTTACCGCATCAATGTATTTACCATGCATGTGCCGCCCCTGCGCGAACGCCGGGAAGACATCCCCGTGCTGGCCGATTTTTTTATCGAGAAGTACGCCCGGGAGACGGGCAAACCCATCGAAGGCATCACTCAGAAGGGGATCGGTTTGCTGATGAGCTATCCCTGGCCGGGCAACGTGCGCGAGTTGCGCAATGTGATGGAACGGGCCGTGGTGCTGGCCCGCGGGCGCATGATCGGCGCCGAAGAGCTGTGCTTTGTGCAAACCGGAGCGGAGGTCTGCGATCTGGGGACGTTGACCTTGCAGGAGGCTGAAATACGGTACCTGAAAGCGGCTCTGGAAACCCATGGCTGGAACATTACCAGGGCCGCCAAGCAATTGGGCATCGACCGGGTGACGCTGGCAAGAAAGATGAAACGTTACCACATCGGCAAAGAGTGAATCGAGAGTGGAAAGCAGCCACCCACACCCGCGGGCGCATCTGGATCTGATTCCCCTGGGCAATCTGGATCCGCTGGCGGTTTCCATCATCGGCGCTCACCTGCAGGCCGTGCTGGGGCTCCACACCCAGATCCGGCCGGTGCGGGTCAAACCCGATTACGCCTACATGGCGGTGCGCAACCAGTTCGATGCTTCCAAAATCATCAAAGCCCTGTCCACCGAGAACGACGGCGCACCGCTCAAGCTGGCGGTGCTGCAAAGCGATCTGAGTATTCCCATTCTGACCTATGTGTTCGGCGAGTCCCAAATGGGCGGCAAGGCGGCCGTGGTCTCACTGCACCGGCTCTTCGATATCGACCGCCAGGTCATTTATCTACGCGCCGCCAAAATCAGCGTCCATGAGGTGGGGCACCTGCTGGGCCTGGAGCATTGCTGGCAAGCCGGTTGTTTGATGCACTTCAGCAAGCAGTTGGAGCAGCTCGACCGGCTTGCCTTGGGCTTTTGCGAATCGTGCGCGTATGAAATCGCCCGTCGCCTCGCACCCTTGCTCTGATCGCCGGCTAAGCCAGGAACGAGCTTACCAGCCGATTCCAGTCCGCATGGGGCACTGTGCCGAAAATGTCGCGGATGACTTCTCCGCCGGTGGCGGCCAGCCGGTAGCCCGATGTTTCGCTGAGCATGGTTGCCAGGCGGGTGGATTCATCATCCATCCAGGCCAGGCTCTCATCACCGTAGAGCAGGTTCTTCAAATTCTTGCGCAGATTGGTGGGTTGGATCACCATCAGCCAGCCGTCGCCGTAGGGATCACGATTGGCCGCTTCGGGCACCGTGCCGATCTTGGGGTTGACCGCCAGCACCTTGCCGTCGATGGGGCTCAAGGCTTCGGCGCGATGCTTTCCGCGGCGCAGGCCGGCTTGGGGCAGACTTTGCTGCACGCTCTCGCCCAGCTTGGGCAGTTCGATGGCCTCCAGGGGACCGAGCATGCGCGCGGCAAAATCGTCCAGACCGATGCGCACCCGGCCGCCGTATTCCACCCGCGCCCAGGCATGATGATGGTGGTAGTAGTAATCCCGCGCCACGTCGAAACCGGCGGCATGGTCACAGGCCGGCGCACTGAGCCGCGGCGTGAAGGCCGTATCCTCGATCATTTGGTCGTACGGACACTGCACGCAATTGTAGCCATGGCCGCAGAGCTTGTAGGTGACCCGGCCGCTGAGCATGTGGCGGCACTTGAGCTGGTTCATCAGCATGCGCAACCGCACCGGCCGTGGATCGGGAGCGGCACCGCGGGCCTGATGCTCACGGGCCTCGAAGTCGGCCTGGACTTTTTGATCGAAGGCGCAGCCCAGGCAATCGAAGGCGTTCATGCATTTGACGGGTTTGACGACGCCGGCCCGGCTCCACACGCATTGATCGTTGGCCAAGCCGAAGACATTAGGACGCACCGTTGTTTTGAATTCTCGCTCAGCCATGACGACTCCTTTCGGTTACGGGTTTTTTTATCGTTGGTTGCCATCTTAAAAAGCATGAACCGGGCCAAGGTTCGGGTCTCTTCCCCATAATTTTTATCCATTTGAAATAATGGGTTTAAGTTTGCGAGATGAGATTGGGCGAGGCATTCGGCCACAGCGCGGGCGAATGATGCAAACAGACGCGGCTCCACCCGTCACACGATCTATAGTGATGATTTTCAAATAGTTGGATGGATGATGCGAATCGCCACGGTCCGATGCAAACCGCCTCACCCCGGCCGGGGCTCTAAAAAGAAAAGGCCGCGTCCTTGCTCCGCAGGGACGCGGCCTCACCCCTCCAGCCCACACTTTTGGATTATTGCCTAAACTTTGAACCCACCCATCATCCGATTCAACTGATCGGCCAACTGCTTCAGTTCCAGGGCACTGGCATTGACCTGGGAGCAGCGGTTGGACATGTCGCCCATCCCCTGGTTGATGCCGGCGATGTCCTGGGCGATATCCTTGGATACCGACGAGCTCTGGGCCACGTTCTGGTTGACCTCGTGGATGCCGGTCGAGGCCTGGGCCACGTTGGTTGCGATATCCTTGGTGGCCGTGGATTGCTCTTCGGTGGCCGAGGAGATGGTGGAGACGATTTCATTGATGTCGTTGATCACCTTGGAGATCTGACCGATCTGGCCCATGGTTTCCTGGGTGGAGCCCTGGATGCCGGCGATCTTGCCTTTGATCTCCTGGGTGGCGGCGGACGTCTGGCGGGCCAGCTCCTTGATCTCGTTGGCCACCACGGCGAAGCCCTTGCCGGCGTCGCCTGCCCGGGCCGCCTCGATGGTGGCGTTGAGGGCCAGCAGGTTGGTCTGTTCGGAGATTTCGGTAATCACTTCGGTCACCTTGCTGATGGCTTTGGCCGCTTCGCCCAGTTGGTCCATCTTGGTGGTGGTCTGTTTGGTCTGGGTAACTGCATCGCTGGTGATCGTACGCGCTTTTTCGGTGTGCACGGCGATCTCGGCGATGGTGCTGCCCATCTGTTCGGTGGCCGACGAGACCGTCGACATATTGGTCGAGGCCTGTTCCAGGGCTGCTGCCACGGAGTTGATGTTCGTGCTCATCTCTTCGGCGGCGGTGGCCACGGCATTGGAATTGCCGGTCATTTTGTCGGCCCCTTGGGTCATATCCTCGGAGATGGTGGTCAGGGTCTCGGCCGAATGGGCCAGGGTCTGGGCGCTGGTGGTGATGCGGCGCACCATATCTTGCAGTTTATCGAGGAAGGTGTTGAGCCACTTGGAGAGTTCACCCACCTCGTCCCGGCTTTTGACCGCCAGCCGTTTGGTCAGGTCGCCTTCGCCTTCGGCAATATCCTTGAGCCCGGCCACGGCGGCATTGAGCGGCCGGGTGATCGAGGCACCGATCACCATGGCCAGCAGCAGGCCCACCGCCAGGGCGACGACCACCGTGACGGTGAACCCCATCGCGGTCCGGCTATTGAGCGCTTTGGACTCTTTGTTGGCCTCCTCGGCCGCCTTGAGCTCCAACTCGGTCAGTTGGTCCAGATAATCGCGCATCTTCTCGAAACGCTCCCGGGCCACGCTCAGGGTGAGGTCCAGGGCCAAACGCCGCCCCTCCCGGGTATCCTCCTTGCGGCCGTTGACGACCTGTTGCGACACTTGCAGCCACTCGGCCCGGGCAGCTTCGTACTGCGCCATGATGGCCTTTTTTTGTTCCGTGGCAGGGAAAGCCCTGAATTTGTCCCAGCGCTCCTGGGATTGCTTCAGGTTGGTCTCGTATTCCTTTAGCAGTTGCTTGAAGGCCTCCGAATTGACGTCGGCAAAGACCATGGAGCGTTCGGCCACGAGCAGTTGCTGCAAATCCCGATCGGTTTCGACCAGATAGTCGATGCTGGGCAGCCGCACGGCGAAGATATCGTGCAGGTAAGTATTGGTTTTGTGAACCCCTTTGTATCCGGTCCAGCCGATGGCACCGATAAACAGGAGCATCACTGCGAACCCAAGGGTCAGCTTGCGGCCGATGGTCAAACGATGATACCAGCGCATGGGTCTCTTCCTTATCCTTCTTCTGTTTACGCGCGGGTTGCTCCATTCATCGGGGAGGTCGCACGGATTGCGGCCCGGGGCCCGTCGTTGGTTATTTTACCTTGTCCACGTCGATGCCGAACGTGATGGCGCCGATGGCCTTATCGCCGTCCATTACCGGTACCGAAACCTGCACCAGATAGGCCTGGGAGCTTTCGTCGAATTTGACCTCGTCCACAAACACGGCGCCGGAGCCGCCGTTGAACGATTTTTGGAACTTGGCTTCGTCGCCCTGCCAGTAGTCGGAAGTTTTATCGGTCATGGCCACGTTGGCCCCCTGGTTGTCCATCACGAAGATTTCGAGGAAATAGGGGCTCGATTTCTGGAGGTCGCCGAGGAATTTGCCGCAGGTCGATTCCATCAAGGCTTTCATCTCGGGGCCGACGCCCGGGGTGGCCATCCATTTGGCGTCCATCGCCTTGATCTGCTCCGGTGTCTTGCCCTTGGCGTTTTCGGCCTTCACGGCCTCCACGATCACCGCCTCTTTGCCGACGGCCGCCAACTGGTTCTGGGCCAGATCCTTGATCTTCTGGGGCGCTTCCTCGGCCCAAACCGCCGAGATCGTGCCCATGAGCAGCAATGCACCTAATACGAGGGATAGAGATTTTTTCATGGTCGAGACTCCTTCTTCATCGGCCCGCAGCGCTTCTCGCTTGCATGGCGATCGCATTGAATTTGGCAAGTGGTGTGAGCAGGAGGATGGTTTTCGCCGAACCTGCGTCGCAACCGAAAGGTTGTGCCTTGGCAAGGCGGCCATGGGTGCGGGGAGATGCACCACTTCCGACGAGAATATCGGACGGCGGGTGGAAAACTTTAGCTGGAAATGCGTGCGGTTGGAGATGAAAGTCGAAAAAAGTAAAAGCGGTTACGCCTTCTTGTCGCCGTTGAGCTTTTCCGGGTCTTTGGTCTCCTGCTCCTTGGTGGCCCGGCGGAAATTGCTGATGGCCTTGCCCAGTCCGCCGCCGATTTCAGGCAGTTTTCCGGCGCCGAAGATAATCAGGATGATGACTAGGATGATGATGAGTTCGGGAATACCGATACCAAACATGTCATGCCTCCAGGTTTCCTTAAGTTAGATCAATCACACGGTGGGGTGTCGGACCCCATTTCCTCCAGCAGGCGCCGGAACTCCTTGGAACGCAAGTACTGATCCACGGCGCTCTGATATTCGATCCAGGCATGCCATGCCCTGATCCAATGATGGTTGTGCCAATAGGCTTGAGGATCGCCTTCGCCTTGCAGGCGTTGGATATAATCCACATACTCTTCGGCGCAACCGGCACAGAAGTGGTAGGGGATCCTGGGATTTGCCGTTTGCTCCCCCTGGCTGCCGATCAACGCGGCACCGCAACGCTCGCATTTGGAAGCGCAGTTGGCGCAGTGAAAGACCTTGAGCACCGAACGAATTTTGTGCCGCCGCTGGGCGGCGGCCTTTTGGGCCGTGGTGACTTTCAGCTTTTCGTTCAGCGGGATGATTTTGCTCATGGGTCTTTCTCGCGATGGCACTCAACCCTCAGTGTGTTTTGCGGGTATAACATCCCGTGCCAAGGGTGTCAATGTGGGCGTCCGCTCAGCAGCAATTCTCGCTGAACCCGAAAAGAGGGTCTCATAGAGGCTGTATGTTGGTGACTCCGGCATGCAAGTGGCAATTACGATGAGCATGGGTTGAGCAAATAATCGGACGGCGTGGCTTACTGAAT
>JAKAFO010000226.1 GCA_021819735.1 Deltaproteobacteria bacterium | reverse complement strand
TTCGGCCCAGACCCGGTTCTGCATGGCCGCCGTGATGCGCACCTTCAGCGCATGGTCCACCTTCTGCACGAAAAAGTGCCCGGCCAGGCCGTGATAGACGATATTGTCTTCGCACATCAAATCCAACAAGGCCGATTCGATATAGGCGACATAGCGCTCTTTGCCGTTGGAGAAACGGTCCAGCAAGTTCGGCGCGTCGTGGATGGCTCGCACCAGTTTGAGCTCGGGGATATTGAAGGTCTCGGATGCATCCAGCAAAATGTCCCGGGAGATGCAGGCATAGCCCAATTTTTGAGCTACTTTTTCGGCCACCTGCTTTCCCCCGGAGTAGGAACCGCGCGAAATGGTGATGATCGCCATAGGGGAGTCTCCTTCCAATCGTTCGGGGCCGGCGGTGCGTGCCGCCGGCCCGGTTGCTTGGTTTGCCTAAGAGTGTGCGGCCGCCGGGGACGGGGCCTGCATGAGCTTCATGGACTCCCGGCGCGCCTTGAACATGGCCCCCAGGATGATGAAGGCGCCGACGAGCAGGGCGATGCACATGGAGATGAAACTCGTGTTTTTCAACCAGGTGATGGTCGACGGATTCAACGATATGATCTTCAATTGATTCAGGTATTCGGGAACCGCCAGGGCACGGCTGACGGCCACGATCAGCATGATCGTGCCCATGACGCTTTTGATCATGTGCTCTTTGACATAGGTGGTGCCGATGGCGCCCAGTTGCACGCCCAGCAGCGAACCGGCCAGAATGATGAGCGTCAGGCGGATATCCACCATGCCGTGCATGGCCCAGTTGATCGAGCCGCCCAGGCCCATCACGAAGGCGATCACCAATTCGGTGGCCGAGGCCACGAAACCCGAAACGCCCAGCACATAGATCATGCCCGGCACGCCGATGAAGCCGCCCACGGCGATGGTGGCGGCCAGCACGCCGGTGGCAAAACCCACCGGAACGGTGAACCATATGGAGATGCGCACGTTGGCTCTCTTAAAGTGGATCATGGGCGGCAGGTTGATGGCTTGCAGTTTGCGCGCGATGGACGAAACGCTGTCGGTCCCCGGGGACTTGCGGCTCTTCCAGGCATCGTAAAAGACATAGCCGCCCACGACGACCAGCACCAGAACAAAGGAGAGGCTGACGTACAAGTTCGAGCCGGCCTGGCCCCAGGCTTCCAAAACCATATTCTGGATCCGGATGCCGGCCTGAACGCCCACCACCGCCGAGGCGGCCATGATCAGGCCCAGCTTGATGTCTACCTGGCCGTATTTATAGCGTTTGAAAGCCCCCACCATCGCTTTGGGGAATTTGTGGCACATGTTGCTGGCCACGGCTACGGTGCCCGAGACCCCCAGGCTCATCATGCCGGGCGTGAGCACGAAAGCCCCGCCCGACCCGATGAATCCGCTCACCAGGCCGCCGATGAAACCGACCACGAACAGAAAGATCACTGAAATCGCATTTAAGTCGATAAACGCCACGGATTGTTGCAGATCGTGCATGTTGTTCCTCCTCCTGCGGCCATCGCCGCTCATCCCGCCGGATGGCGCCGGGCGCTATTTGGATTTCAAATCGATGTTGTGAAAGGGATTGACGTACGCCCGGGCCCTGGGGCGCGCCGTCTTGGTCTTGACCGGCTGGGCGCTGGCCGACACGGTTTTGTACGCTTCGGCCGTGGGTTTGGCCTGAATGCCCAGCAGCGACCACAAGTTGCTGGCAAAGGCGCCATGGGCGAACGAGACCGCAAAGACCGTGGCAATGGGCAGGGCGGCGTAGATCCCTCCCCGCGTAAACAGGTTCATGACTGCGTCGGCTTTCCAAAACACCGCTGCATAGAGCGCGGCGGTCAGGGCGCCGAGGGCGATCGTCTTGCCGATGGGTTTGGCCGCTTGGGCCGTGGGTGCGCTTGACATACGCTTACCTCCTGGTTGAGATTTGGTTTCGACTATGTGGAAAACCGGTGCGAACTCGGTTTCGGAAAGACTCTCTTTAATGGTGTCCGAATCGGTCAGGATGAGCTCGATGCGTTTGAGGCCCCGGCTCAGTTCGCCGACGGCCGCGCCCAGGTTGCGTGCCTGTGCCCTGAACTCCGAACAATGCGCCGCGGCGCTTGCGTCGGCCACTATGGGAGTGACCAAGGGATCGCGGGCCTGGGGCACGCCGTTGGGCGTCAGGGTCAGCAGGGCCACGCCGCATCCCATGCGTGCGCCCAATTCCAAGGCATAGGCCTTCAACTGGGCATGGGCTGGGCCTTCCTGCCCCACGGCCAGAAGCCGGCGGGAACGATCGCCGGTGGCCACCTGCCCGGTTCGCTCCATTGGCAGGGTTATGTAATGTGGTTTCAGGTCGCTCATGGCATCTCCTTTCCCACATGCTTTTCACGATGCATGCCATTTGCTTTCTATTAAATAATATCTTGATTTTATGGAATTTAATTGATTATATGAATTTATTGGGGGTGTTGCATTCGGCAACGGCGCATTTGTCAAAACCGGCAAAAGGACAGACTTTCAGGGAGATAGGGGTGTTGCAGGACTCGGGGGAACCAGGTTGCGTGCGCGCAACACCTTCCGGCTCCAGGGGCTAGCCCAAAGGATGGTGGTCATGGTTTTTTTTCGGAAGGAAGATACCATCGCGGGGACGAATAAAGCCGCGGCCGAAACAGACGATTTTACAACGTTGAAGCAAGCGCTCGATCGGGCCGCGCTGCCGCCGGCGGCCGCCAAAATCGCGGCCATCGAGTTGGAGCGGCTCAAGAAGACCGACCCGTCCCAGCCCGAATATGCCATCAGCCATGGGTATCTGACCTTCCTGGCCGATCTGCCCTGGGCCAAGGCCACCGATGACAATCTGGACCTCAAGCGAGCCCAGACCGTTCTGGACACCGAGCACTTCGGCCTGGGGCCGGTAAAGGAACGGGTTTTGGAGTTCCTGGCCGTTCAGAATCTGCGCAATCAGAGAAAATTCGACCTGCTGGTGGTCGATGATGAACGCATCGCCCGGACCAATCTGGCCTATCTGCTGGCCAAGGAGGGCTATCGGGTCGAAGCCGCGGCCAACGGCCTGGAAGCCATGGAGCTGCTGAACAAGCGGCGCTTCGATCTGGTGCTCACGGATTTGAAAATGGATAAGATGGACGGCAACCAGTTGCTGGAAGCCGCCAAGCAACTCAATCCCGATATCCAAGTGATCATGATCACCGGTTATGCCACGGTGGGCTCGGCCGTGGAGGCCCTGCGCAAGGGCGCGGCCCACTATCTGCCCAAGCCGGTGGATATCGCCGAGCTCAGGTCCGTCGTGCGCCAATTGCTGGACCGCAAGAAGCAGTTGCAGATCAACCGCGGCCCGGTCCTGTGTTTCACCGGACCGCCGGGCACTGGCAAGACCTCCATCGGCCGCGGGATTGCGGAGGCCCTGGGCCGCCGTTTCGTGCGCATCTCCCTGGCGGGCCTGCGCGATGAGGCCGAGCTGCGCGGCCACCGGCGCACCTACGTGGGTGCCATGCCCGGCCGGATCATGACCGAGATCCGACGGGTCGGGGTGAACAACCCGGTCCTGATGTTGGATGAGATCGACAAGATCGGCCAGGACTTCCAGGGGGACGCCTCCTCGGTGCTGCTGGAACTGCTCGATCCCGAGCAGAACAACCGCTTCGTGGACCACTACCTGGATGCGCCCTTCGATCTGTCGGCCGCGATCTTCATCACCACGGCCAACGTCATCGAAAGAATTCCCGGCCCGTTGCGCGACCGTCTGGAGCGTATCGATTTTTCCGGTTATACGGAGATGGATAAGCTGACCATCGCCCAGCGCTATCTGTTGCCGCGGCAACTGGCCGCCGCCGGCTTGAATCCGCAAACCATCGCATTTCAGGATGCGGCCCTGCTCAAGATCATACGCGAGCATACCCGCGAGGCCGGCCTGCGCGGGCTGGAGCGGGAGATCGCCGCCGTCTGCCGTAAGCTGGCGCGCCTGTGCGTCATGGACCCGGCGGGCGGCGCCACTCCGTCGGTGGATGAACCGATGGTGGCCAATCTTCTGGGGCCGGGCAAATTCGTGCACGAAACGCGGCGCGCCGAAGGCCGGGTCGGCGTCGTGCCGGGCCTGGTGTGGACCGAGGCGGGCGGCGAACTGATGTTCGTGGAAGCGGGGATCATGGCGGGCGGCCAGCAGCTCACGCTGACCGGCTCGATGGGGCAAGTGTTGCAGGAGTCGGCCCAGACCGCCTTGAGCTACGTGCGCGGCCAGGCGGCCGCCTTCGGCATCCCGGCCGATTTCTTCGCCCGCAGCGACATCCATATCCATCTGCCGTCGGGGGCCATCGCCAAGGACGGGCCGTCGGCCGGGTTGACCATTGCCGTGGCCCTGATTTCGCTGCTGACCCAACGACCGGCCCGGCCGGACGTGGCCATGACCGGCGAACTGACCCTGAGCGGCCGGATCATGCCCATTGCCGGCCTGCGCGAAAAAATCATGGCCGCCCAGCGCGAAGGGATCCGCAAGGTGATTGTGCCCAAGGCCAATGCCGCCGATCTGCAACGGCTGGAGCCCGAGCTGGTGGAAGGCTTGGAAGTGTTTCTGGCCGACGACGTGGCCGCGGTGGTGGCCCAGGCCCTGGCCGAGCCGGGCGCGCCTCACTCATCCATCTGATAGCGCCTCAATTTGCGCCACAAGGAGACCCGGTCGATGCCGAGGATTTCGGCGGCCCGGGTCTTGTTGTGATTCACCTGCTTGAGAATCCAGGCGATGTATTCGCGCTCGTTCTCCTCCAGGGTCAAGTACTCCTGAAAGCGCTTGCCGCGACTGAGCAGGATCTGGCGCTGCTGGAGGTCGGGCGGCAGGTCCTGCACTTCGATGGACGGCCCGCGGGTCACGGCGGCGGCCCGCTCCATGATATTTTCCAACTCGCGCACATTGCCGGGAAATTCATACTCCATCAGGATCTCCAGCGCCGCCGGGTCGATCTCCTCCACCGGCACGCTGCGGTTGCCGCTGTATTTGCGCAGGAAGTGCTTGGCCAGCATGGGAATGTCTTCCCGGCGTTCGGAGAGCGGCGGGACGATCACGGTCATGACGCTCAGTCGGAAGTAGAGATCGTGGCGGAACAGCCCTTTTTCCACCTGCAGGCGCAAATCCTTATTGGTGGCCGCCAGCACGCGCAGATCCACGGGGATCTCTTCGGTGCCGCCCACGCGCATCAGGCTTTTTTCCTGCAACACCCGCAGCAGCTTGACCTGCATGGCCAGGGGCATGTCGGCGATCTCGTCCAGCAGGATGGTGCCGCCCTGCACCGTTTCGAAGAGCCCCTTCTTGACCCCCCGCGCGCCGGTGAAGGCCTCGCGTTCATGCCCGAACAGCTCGTTGGAGAGCAGCTCTTCGTTGAAGGCGCCGCAGTTGACTGCCAGAAAGCGCTGGTTGGCCCGGGGGCTCAGGTGGTGGATCGTGCGCGCCACCAGCTCCTTGCCGGTGCCGGTTTCGCCCAGGATCACCACCGCGCAGTCGGCCACCGCGATCTGGCGGATGGATTCTTTCAGCGCCTCTATTTTCGGACTGCTGCCGATCAGGGTGGGGGCCGGGGTGCGCTCCTTGATCTGGCTCTTGAGTTCGTTCACCGTCCGCCGCAACGACCGCTTTTCCAGGGCCTGCTGGACCAGAATGCGGACCTCCTCGATCTGGTACGGCTTGGATACGTAGAAAAAGGCGCCCGCGCGCATGGCCGTAACGGCCGTGTCCACGGTGGCATAGCCGGTGATGACGATGACTTCGGCCGAAGGCTGCTGCTTTTTGACCGCCGCCAGCACCTGCAGGCCGTCCACGTGCTGCATGCGCAGGTCGGTCATGACCAGATCGAAGGCGGCCTGCGCCAGGGCTTGCAGCGCGGCGGCGCCGTCTTGGGCGCAGACCACCGTATGGCCCTCCTTGCGCAGGACATAGGCCAGATTTTCGCGGGCGATGGCTTCGTCGTCCACCACCAGAATGCGGGAGGCTTCCATTTATACGTCTCTAACCTTTTTCAGCGGCGTCGCCAGGGGCAGGCAGATGATAAAGCGGGTGCCGACACCCGGCTCGCTCTCCACGCTGATGGTTCCCTGGTGTTTTTCGATGATCCCGTACACGATGGACAGTCCCAGCCCGGTGCCGGAACCGACCTCCTTGGTGGTGAAAAAGGGATCGAAAATACGGCCGATGTCCTTGGGGTCGATGCCCTTGCCGGTGTCGGCCACCACGATCTGGCCAAAGGCCTGGTGATCGAAGGCCGCCACCTTTTCGGCCGTGATCTTGATCTGGCCCGGCATGGGCTCGATGGCCTGGATGGCGTTCATCAACAGGTTGAGAAAGACCTCCTGCATGCGCTGGCTGTCCAGGTTCAGCTCCAAGTCCGGTGGTACCTCGGTGGTGATCTCGATGCCGCTGGGCACCTGGCTGGAAATCAGGCGGATGGCGCCGGCCACCACTTCTTGAAGCTTCCAGGGCCGCAGCGCGAAATCCTTCTCCCGGGAAAACTCCAGCAGCCCTTTGACGATCTCCTTGGCCCGCACGATCTCCTGGCCGCAGTTGGTCAGCATCTGGCGGAAGAATTCCGAGTGGCTCTGGCCGAACTCTTCGGACACGATCTGAAGCGAGGTGGAGATGTTGTTCAGAGGGTTGTTCAACTGATGGGCGATGCCCGAGGCCAGGATGCCGATGGAGGTCAGCTTCTTGGCCTGGACGAGCTGCTCCTGGCGCCGCTCCAACTCGCCGAGCATGCGGTTGAAGGCTTCCATGACCCGTTGGGTTTCGTCATAGGACTTGATCACCGGCAGCGGCTTGAAGTCTCCCTGGGCAATGCGCACGGTGGTCTTTTCGATGATCCGCAGGGGGCGCACGATCTTGGCGGCGATGAACAGGCTGAAGAACACGCCGAGGCCGACCACCACGCCCAGGGAGATGATCAGGTTCCGTTCCAGGGAGATCAGGCTCTTGAGGATCAGCTCGCGTTCCATGCGCACCAGGTTCTGGGAGACATCCACCAGCTCCTTGCCGCTTTCGCGCAGGCGGTCTTCGATGGGACCGCACTCGTCGGCCGTGCCGGCCGCGCAGAAGGCCACCTGACCCATCACTTCGTTGTAGGTGGTGAGGCGTTCGCCCAAGCGACCCAGCTCCGACTCGATCTTCAACCGCGCGCTCGTGTGCAGGATCGAGGCCAGCATGTCGCTGGCCTGTTGCGCGTAGCGGCGATTTTCGGAGAGATCTTCGTGGGCCGCATAGAGCAGGTAGTTCTTCTCGTAGCGGCGCAGTTCCAGGATGATGTTGCTCAGGTCGTCCACGCTCTCCACGATGACCTGCTTGGTCCGGATGGAGCGCAGATATTCGTAGGAGGTGCCGCCGATGGACAGCGCCACCATCAGGCCCAGGGCCGACAGGATGATAATCTTCTGGCTAATGTTCAGCGGGAATAATTTTCTTGGCAATCGAGCTGATCCTCTACGCCGAGCCTCAATGAACAAGGTGTCCTGACGCTGACGACGATCTGATGCAAGTCGTTGAATAGACGGTGATCGTATGCCGGTTGAAGCCTTTAGTCAACCTAGTGCAAATTGATCGCGATGGCTTCGATCAGGCCTTTGCGCACCAGCATCACGGCGATGGCGGCCAGCAGCAGGCTGGCGATCTTGGAGGCCGTGCGCGTGCCGTTGCGTCCCAGCCAGCGGGTGATCGAATCGGCCACGACAAACACGCCGGCCGCTATCAATAGATTGGCCGCCAGGGCCGCGGCGGTGAGCCACTTACCGTAGGCATTGGCCAGCAGGATCGAGGTGGTGAACAGGGCCGGGCCTGCCAGCAAAGGGATGCCCAGGGGCACGGCCCCCAAGGCCTCGTTTTTGTCCACCTCGCTGCGTTTCTTCTCGCCGGTGAGCAGATCGCTCAGCGAAATGGCAAAGAGCAGCGTGCCGCCGGCGATCATGAAGTCGGCCACCGTAATCCCCAGAAAATGGAGCAGCACCGGACCGAAAACCAGGAAAGCCAGGGCCACCACCGCGGCCGTGAGGATGGACTGCACCAGCACCGACCGACGGCCGGCCTTGGAAAGCCCCTCGGTCAGCGAGACATAGATCGGCAGCACGCCGATGACGTCCAGGGCCACGAACAGGGGCACGAAACAGAGCCAGAATGCTTGCATCTCGTTTCTCCGGAAAAATTCTTTCATTATATGTAGTGGATCGGGCCGAGTCCCTTGCGCCGCCGCAAGGCTTCCAGCAACCCCACGGTGCCGGTCATCATGTTGTCGCCCCAGGGGGCGCCCCAGACGATGGGCAAGCGGCTCTCCGCCAGCAAGCGGCGCTTGGGGCCGGTGGCGACGATGGCCTGAACCCGCTCGAAGCCCACGGTTTTGCGCAGATAGGCGCCGTGGCCGCCTTCGGCCAGAATCTGGTCGTGACCGATACGGCCGTCGGCCAGCTCCTTCAACAGATTTTCCAAGCGCGGCAAGGTAATGTCGCGGGTGTGGTACTCCACGAAGCCGGCCACCTGATCCCCCTCCAGGGCCGCCACCACCGTGTGGGAGGTGGCCACGTCCAGAATGAGGATCGGGTTTTTGCCCAGGGCCTGGGGGTCCTGGGCCGCCCCGGCCATGGCGGCCATGCCGCTGTCCATGACATACACCTCCCGGGTGTCGAGTCGTCGGGCGCTGCGGGCCATGGCCCGCAGACGATTGAAGGCCGGCGGCACGTCATCTTCCCCGAACAGCAGGCGGTGGGGCAGGGGACTTTCGGCCAGCAGGCGTTGGAACAGGGTGTGGCGGAACGCCAGGTGGGATACACCCTTGGGCGCCACGCCGTGATCCTGGCCGCAAAGGGCCACGGCGTCGAACGCCGTCGGCAGCCCCATGCCCGTTAGAACCTGGGCGATGCGTTCGGCTTGCA
>JAKAFO010000225.1 GCA_021819735.1 Deltaproteobacteria bacterium | reverse complement strand
CACCACGCTGCTTCAGGCCACCGATGCCCTCTCGGCCGAAGCCTTCGACGCCGTCTTGCTGAACCTGTCGTTACCCGATAGCCAAGGCCTGGGCGCTCTGGAACTGATCCAGGGCGCCACCCGCGCACCGATCCTCGTCCTGGCCGACAACCGCAGTCATATCTATATGGAAGAGCTGGTGCAGCGGGGTATCCAGGGATACCTGCCCCTGGAAGCGCTCGGCGCCCAGACCCTGCACGGGGCCATCCTGGTCGCAGTGGAACGTGGGGGCGCCGAACAGGGGCTGCGTCGGGGGCACGCCAAATACCACGCCACCATCGAAGAGCTGGAGGATGCTTATTTCGAGGTCGATCTGAAGGGTATTTATACCTACGTGAATCAGGCCGCCACGACGAATTTCATGCGCTCCCGACACGAGATCGTCGGTGTCAGTTACAAAAACCTGACCACCGAGACCCACGCCCAGAAGATCTTCAAGGCCTTCAACGAGGTGTACCGCACCGGGGTTCCCGGCCGCATTGTGGACAACGAAATCCTGCTGCCCGACGGGAGCGTCGCCTACACCGAGATATCCGTTGCGTTGATGCGTGACGACCAGGGCCATCCCATCGGCTTCCGCGGCATCTCCCGGGACGTGACCGAACGCAAGCAGGCCGAGCATGAGCTGGCCGCGGCCAAGGCCCGGGCCGAAGAGGCCACCCGGGCCAAGAGTGAGTTTCTGGCCAACATGAGCCACGAGATCCGAACGCCCATGAACGGCATCATCGGCATGTACAATCTGCTCATGACCACCGAGCTGAGCCCCGAGCAGGCCGATTTCGTGGAGACCGGCAAGCGCAGCGCCGACAGCCTGCTCTCGCTGATCAACGACATCCTGGACTTTTCCAAGATCGAGGCCGGCAAGCTGGAGATCGAAACCATCGATTTCGACCTGCGCAAGACCGTCGAAGAGATGGTCTCGCTGCCGGCCTTGCAGGCCCATTTAAAGTGGCTGGAGTTCGCCTGCCAGCTCGATCCCGAGGTGCCCGCCCTGGTCCGTGGCGACCCCGGCCGGCTGCGCCAGGTGTTTATGAACCTGGCCATGAACGCCATTAAATTCACCAAGAAGGGCGAGGTGGTATTTCATGTATCGCTGGAAAAGGAAGATGAAAAAACAGCCGTGGTGCGGTTCAGCGTGAAGGATACCGGCATCGGCATCCCCAAGGCCGGCCGGGAGCGCCTGTTCCAATCGTTCCAGCAGGTGGATGCTTCCACCACGCGCATGTTCGGCGGCACGGGCCTGGGCCTGGCCATCGCCAAGCAACTCACCCGGCTGATGGACGGCACCATCGGCCTGACCAGCAAGCCGGGCGAGGGCTCGAACTTTTGGTTCACGCTGCGCTTCGAAAAGCAGCCCGACGTTCCGGTGCGCCTGTTCAACCTGCCCGAGACGGTGCGCACCAAGCGCATCCTGATCGTGGACGACAACAAGACCAACCTCACCATCCTGGCCGGTTACCTCAAGCACTGGGGCTGTGGTTGCGACATGGCCAGCTCCGGCGAGATGGCCCTATCCTTGATGCATGCCGTGGCCAAGGCCGGCGCGCCTTACGATCTGGTGATCTCCGATATGCTCATGCCCGGCATGGACGGCGCCGAGCTGGGCCGGCGCATCAAGGCCGACCCGGAGCTCAAAGAGGCCCTGTTGATCATGCTCACCTCCCAGGGGCTGCGCGGCGATGCGGCGGCCATGGGCCAGATCGGCTTTGCGGCCTACCTGACCAAGCCGGTGCGGCGCTCCCAGTTGTTCGATTGCATCGTCACCGTGCTCAACCGCATGCCGGCCCAACAGGTGGCGTTTAAAAAGGGCCAACTGGTGACGCGCTACTCGCTCTCCGAGGCCAAGCGGCGCAGCCTGCGCATCCTGCTGGCCGAGGACAACGCCATCAACCAGAAGCTGGCCATGCACCTTCTGGCGCGCTTCGGGTTCATTGCCGACGCGGTCACCAACGGCCGGGAGGCTGTGCAGGCCCTGTCCCAAACGCCCTACGACCTGGTGCTCATGGATGTGCAGATGCCCGAGATGGACGGTCTGGCTGCGACGCGCGTCATCCGCGATCCAGATTCGCCGGTGCTCAATCACAGTGTGCCCATCGTGGCCATGACCGCCCACGCCATGATCGGCGACCGGGACAAGTGCCTGTCGGCCGGCATGAACGACTACATTGCCAAACCCATCCAGCCCAACCTGCTGCTGCAGACCATCGAGCGGTTGCTGGGGGTGGCCCCCCGGCCGGCCGGCAATTCAGGCCCCATCTCGAATGCCTGAAAGCAGCCGTCCAATCATTCCTACAAAATTGTCAAACAAATCGCCTTGATCCGACATCTTTGTTAACCGCGTTCCGCCAACGCCTCCCCGCGTATGCTTATTTTTATTTAAATTTCGGTATGATGAGATCTGGGCGCCGTCGGCATGTCCGATGCATTAGATCGCCGGGTTTTGATCACTCATTTCCCATTCGCGGGCTATTCAAGGAGGTGTCGATGCAATCGAAGGCTGTTTCCACAGGGGTATTTTCGCTGATCGTCTGGATGGGTGCCGCCGGCCTGGCGCTGGCCGCGGAGCACGCGCCGGTGGATACCGGCACCACGGCCTGGATGCTGACCTCCACGGCCCTGGTGCTGCTCATGGTGCCCGGGTTGGCCATGTTTTACGGCGGCCTGGTGCGCACCAAAAATGTCCTGGGGACCATGATGCACAGCTTCGTGGCCATCTCGATCATCGGCGTCCTGTGGGCCGTGTGCGGCTACTCCCTGGCCTTCGGCAAGGGCATCCTGGGCGGCTGGGTCGGCTGGAACGGCGATTACTTCCTGCTGCGCGGCATCGACGAGAGCATCGTCAACGGTGTGCCCGAGTACGTGCTGGCCATGTTCCAGGGCAAGTTCGCCATCATCACGCCGGCCCTGATCAGCGGCGCCCTGGCCGAGCGGGTCTACTTCAAAGGCTACACGCTCTTCATCGTGCTCTGGTTTCTGCTGATCTACTGCCCCCTGTGCCATTGGGTCTGGGCGCCCGACGGCTGGCTCTTCAACAGCGGCGCCGCCGGCGTCATCGACCTGGCCGGCGGCCTGGTGATCCACGTATCGGCCGGCATCAGCGCCTTGATGGTGGCCCTCTACCTCAAACCGCGCGTGGGCTTTCCGCGCAGCACCATGAACCCCAACAACCTGGTGATGACCCTCATGGGCGCCGGCATCCTGTGGGCCGGCTGGTTCGGCTTCAACGCCGGCTCCACCGTGCAAAGCGGCCTGGACACGGCCCGGGCCCTGACCATGACGCAGATCTCGGCGGCCAGCGGGGCCCTGACCTGGATGATCGTCGAGGCCGTGGCCTTCCGCAAAGTCACCTCCCTGGGGTTTGTCTCGGGCATCCTGGCCGGGCTGGTGGTCATCACCCCCGCGGCCGGTGTCGTGCAGCCCACCGGCGCCCTGGCCCTGGGTGCGATCTCTTCGATCGCCTGCTACTATGCCCTGCAAGTCAAGATGAAGCTGGGTTATGACGACAGCCTGGATTGCTTCGGCATCCACGGCGTGGGCAGCGGCCTGGGCGTTATCCTGCTCAGCTTCTTCATTCGCGACAGTTGGATGCAGGCCGCCGCGGCCAAGGCGGCCGGCGGTTGGAGCGTCTGGCAGCAGTTGGGCGTGCAGCTCAAGGGCATCGGGGCGACCATCGCCCTGGCGGCCGTGGGCACCTGGCTGATCTGCCTGGCGGTGGACAAAACCATCGGGTTCCGCATCGACCAGGAGGGGGAGTTGCAAGGGCTCGATCAGTCGCTGCATGGCGAGAGCGGGTACGGCCTCATCTTTCCGGAAAGTAGATTGTAGTGGGGTGTCCGTCCAGAAACGGCATCTCGCGGTCCAGATCGGCGTTGGCGGGTTGTTGAGATCCTCGACGTAGATGGACTACGCCTGCGGTCTCAAAAACCCGCCGGCCTTGATCTGGACCGCAAGCTACCATTTCTGGACGGACAAGGGCCTCCGCAGGGCGTCGGGATTTTGACAATTCCCGCGGCGGGCGGGCAGGGGGATAGTTAACTTTATTGTGATAACAATTACTTAAGAAGTGCATTGTAAGGCTGGCTAAAATATTGCATGACTTCCTTTCGATAAGATCCCCCGGCGATTCATCTTATTAAAAGGAGGAAAAGCAATGGCTTGCGACACTGTTGAGGCAGTGGAAGTGACGCAATTGGACGTCACCCTTTGGCAACAGGGCATCCGGCGCATACGGGAGACGATCGGCGCCGAACATGTCATCGACGACGGTGAAGAGGTCGCCTACCGTTCGCGGGTTATCATTCCATCGGCGCGCAAGCCGTCGGCCTTTCTCTACCCCAAGACGGTCGCCCAGATCCAGGCGATCGTGGGTATCGCCAACGAGCTCAAGCTGCCCCTGTGGCCGGTGAGCCGCGGCAAGAACTGGGGTTACGGCTCGGCCACGCCCTGTCAGGACGGGGCCCTGGTCATGGTGCTGGAGCGGCTCGACCGCATCCTGGAAGTCAATACCGAGATGGCCTACGCGGTGGTCGAGCCAGGGGTCACCTATCGCCAGTTGCACCAGCATCTGCTCGACCAGAATATCGACCTTTGGCTGGACTGCACCGACGGGCCGGCCGACGCCAGCGTCACCGGCAATGCCCTGGAGCGCGGCATCGGCGAGACGCCCTATGGCGATCATTTCGAAAACATCTGCGGGCTGGAAGTGGTGCTGCCCAACGGGCACCTGATGCGCACCGGCGGCGGCCCCATGGAGGGCTACCAATCCTGGAACTGCCACAAGTGGGGCGTGGGGCCCTACCTGGAAGGGCTTTTCAGCCAATCCAACTACGGCATCGTCACCAAGATGGGTGTCTGGCTGATGCCCAAGCCCGAGAAGTTTGTCTCCTGTCTCTTCGAACTCGAAAATGAAGAAGACTTTCCGCAGCTCATCGATGCCATGCGACGCCTGCAATTCAATGGCGCCATCCGCAGCAAGGTTCATCTGATCAACGACTTCATCATGTTCGCCGTGGTGGACAAATACCCCCACCATCTGCTCCAGGGCGCAAAGTGCCTCTCGCGCCAGACTCAGCTCCAACTGCGCAAGGAGTACAACATCTCTTCCTGGACCTTTGCCGCCGGCATCTACGGCAGCCGGGACCAGGTGCGTGCCGGCATGCGTCTGGCCAAGCAGGAGCTGGCGCCCCTGGGCCGCCTGCAATTCATCAGCGACGGAAAGATCAAAACGATCCAGCAGATGACGCGCTGGCTGCAAAACCTGGGCAAGTCCTCCCTGGGAGCGGCTCCGGCTAAAAAGATCGGCTGGCAGCTCTTCAAGAAGCCGCTCTCCATTATGGAATTTCTGCCCCATGTGCACGCCATCGAAAAGGGCGTTCCCAGCGATTACTTCGTCAAGCACGCCTACTACAAAAACCGCCGGCCCAAGCCGGAGGGCAAGGACATCGACCCGGCCCGCGACCATTGCGGCCTGATCTGGCTCGGTCCGATCATCCCGCTCAACGGGCGCCAGGTGACCGAAGTGCTCGACATGGTGCGACCGCTCTACGAGAAGTACCAGTTCGAATTCTCCACGGCCCTCATGGTGGCCAACCCGCGCAGCGTCATCGCCCTGATGTCGATCTTCTTCGACAAGCAAGACCCCGAAGAGACCGCCCGGGCCGAGCAGCTCTACTTCGAAATGGGCCGGGTCACCCAGGCCGCCGGCTACCAGCAGTACCGCACCAGCACGGCCTACATGGACCGCATCCTGGAACCGGCCCCGGAGTTCCGCTCCCTGGCCTCCCAGATCAAAACCGCCCTGGACCCCAACAACATCATGGCGCCGGGCAAATACGGGGTGGGGCTGTAGTAGGCGGCCGGCGGCCGGCGCTCAGGCGAAATTGAGAATCATGCTGTCGTTGGCGCGATAGGCCTCGGCGCCTAAGCCGGCCGCGTCGGCCACATACCCCGGCACGGCCATGCCCGAACGATGCCGCCGGTAGTTGACGAAGGTGCGCCCGTCGATGCGCACCTTCATGCCCGGCAACGGTGCCTTCAGCGGAACGACCACATGCGTCGCGGCAAACCGCGTGCTCAATTCCCCGAGGCCGAGCGCCCCCGCCTCCCGGCCGATGTCCACCTCTAAATAGTGCCTGGCATCCGGGGCAATGCGATCCTCATATTGCCGGCCGATACGATCGAGCAAAGTTTTCAACTGGGCGTCCATATCCACTCTCCTTTCAGGTGAGAACGTCAAACGCCCACATTCTAGTGACGTATCCTTACTCTCCGCAAGGGCCACCCAACCACGGCTCCGGATAGATTATTGCCTGTCGAATGAGAGGCCAACCCCACCACCGAATAACTTTTTCCCGGAATTATGCGGACGTCCGCCTAACACCCATAATTACCGCAAAACCCGGACATTTCCCCCTTCCCGATCCCTTTGCCGTCTCAAGGATAGGCAATCCCCACCCGAATAAAATGATTTGATTTATCAGCAAGATGCAGTTTATAACTCTATCGAATCACGACTGAATCGCTCCATCACGACACAATCAACCCGCGGCGCCGCCCTTACCGTTCCATCGCAATCACCGCCAAAAGCGGACGTCCGCATAATATTAATGTTATACGCACTATGATTAAACGACTTGATCCAAAATATACTGCCATTGGTTTAATGATTGCAGCAATTATTGGTGCTCTGATTACCTGGTTATCAAAGCTTCCTTTTTGGGCGTCCTTTATGATCGTGGTTGTCGCTATGGTATTGAATGGGATTCTTGCAGAATATGAGGATAATCTTCCAGGTGGTTTTAATAATCCGATGCCAGAGGACGAAATAAGAGCTGTAACTCAAAGAAAGAATAAAAGCTATTTTACGATACGCATTGGGGTATGGGCCATTTTTATTTTAATATTAATTGGGTTTGCTTGGTTGTATTGGAATAAAGGCGTATAACCTCTGCTTTGAGCGGGACTTTTGCTACGCTGCCGCTCCGCAAAAGCCCCTCAAGCATACGTTCGACTTCGAGAGTGAGTATGAATAAAGCAGAGACAATGGCTTTTGTGGTTCCGTATCTGGAATCCATATTGTCCCCATTGGGCTATCAATATCTCAAGAGCCAAGAAAAATTTACTTGCCGATGTGAATCTGGAAAAAAGTGGATCATTGCCAATGTGACTTATTGGTGTAGTTCGGATTACTGCATGTTCTCTCCGGTCATGGGTGTTCACTTTGATCGCCTTGAAAAATTCAAAGCTCAGCACCTTGGGATTAAACCAGACCAGCACTGTCCAAGCCTACACATGCTTTCAGACAATCTGGAGGGGGGTGGCTTTTGGACCTTTCAGTCGAAGTATGACATCGATAAGCATATGCGTGATATCAAGACCAAGATGGCAGAGCTCTATCTACCATACCTGGATCAGATCTCCAATCTCGACAACGCCGTCTCAATGGTGTTAGATCGATCATACGACAACTTTAGGAACGAATACCATCGATTGATTTTCCTGTTCGCATACGTGGGTGCCTATGACACCGGAGAAATCATTAGCCGCATTGTTGAGTCATTCGATATAACACGTAAATCAAAGAACCAACAGATTCCGTATGACAAGCAACAATTGAATTTGCTCAAGATGGGAGTTCCAGAGATTGAGATAATTGATGAACAATAAGATGAGTCGAACAACCGCAATCACTCAGACCGGTGTTACGCAGCCGCTCCACACCGGCTGGTGATGCTGGCGTTCTGTGTGTAAGATATGAATAACGAGATTGAGAAAATATTCATCGATAGCTTTGTCTTAAAAAATAGAAGAGAGCGTTCCTTGTTTGAACTCGGATCGCAAAATAAGAGAGGAAGCTTCTTTAATAAATTGTGCCACAGGTACAATGATTTAATTGATTCGAAGAAGACAACAAAAATTCCTGAACCAAATTCCGATTCATCAGTAATACTCAAGTTGCTCATAAACCAAGGCGCGGAAAAAGATTGTTATATAATGTCCAGCTTCAATGAGATTGACGGGCTGTCACTACCTTTGAAAGAGGCGTTAGATAAGTGCGTAGGGCGGGGTGTACCAAGCATCATAATCTGCAACCCTAGCAAGCTTGCGTATTTTGAGGCAGAGCAGGAGATTGGTCCACCTCCAAGGCTTTTACTTAAGAATGATCACAGAACCACGGCTTTCAGCGGATCGCGGCCAAAAAGCGGCCGCTCCCGCTGAAGCCTGCGTTAACTGCAAAGAAATCATGATGAGCATAGAATATAAAATCAATAAACTCATTACTACAGAGCAATATATTGAGGTATTGAGAAACTGCACACTCGGTGAGCGCCGCCCTATCGATGACATTTCGTGCATGGCAGGTATGATTTCGAATAGTAATCTTATTGTGAGTGCTTGGGATAAGGGTCAACTTGTCGGTATAGCCCGCAGCATGACCGATTTTCACTATGCTTGTTATCTATCCGATCTGGCCGTAAGCAAAAAATGGCAGAAAACCGGTATTGGTAAGGAGCTTCAAATTTTAACTCAAAAGCAACTTGGTCCCAGATGTAAACTCATACTAATCGCTGCGCCAGAGGCCAACTCGTATTATGAGCATATTGGTTATTCAAACAATAAACTCTGTTGGGTTCTTGGTCCAGAAACCAGTATCGGCAGTTAACCACCGGCTCGTGCGGACGCCGGGAGCAACGCAGCTATTTGAACGAAACATTTTTACGCCGGCGCCGCGCAGCCGGGGCGTTAGAGTAGGCCAAAACGAAATAAATAGTCTTTCTTGGACCTTTGAAAAATGAATTCTGCTTTTCCGAACCCTAAATCCCAATCGAGTTATGCAATGTACCGGATTATCATCGGGGCATTCATAG
>JAKAFO010000224.1 GCA_021819735.1 Deltaproteobacteria bacterium | reverse complement strand
CTCAACGAAATCATCGATCCTGCCGTGCGCAATCTGATTACCTCCAATCCGCTCATTGAAGCGGTGCGCAACACCAATCGCGAAATGGATGTCTTTGAAATCGGAATGGAAGATGTGCAGAAGGATAAGCAAAGTACTACCTCCACCATCTCCGTGGGTCGCAACAAAATCGATGCCATGATCCTCGACCAGGCACGCGATAAGCTGGAGGGCTTTGGCATCGAGCTCGTCGATGTCAAAATCAAGAGGATCGACTATGTGGAGGAAGTTCGCCAGTCCGTTTATGGCCGCATGATCGCCGAACGCAAACAGATCGCGGAAAAGTTTCGCTCCGAGGGCTTGGGCGAAGCTCAGAAAATTCGCGGTGACAAAGAGCGGGATTTGAAGCAGATCGAGTCCGAGGCCTATCGCAAGGCCCAGGAACTCAAGGGCAAGGCAGATGCCGAAGCCACGCGGCTTTATGCCGAGGCTTTCGGCGCCGATCCCGAATTTTACTCTTTTACCCGTACATTGGAAATTTACGGAGAATCCTTGGACAAGGAGAGCAGCTTGGTGCTTTCCACCGATTCGGATGTCTTCAGGTATTTGAAAGAGTATTCGGGCTCAAAATAGCAAGCTTCGTGCTGTGCAAACAAAAAAGCACCGTGGGTTGGAAACTTCCCGTTAACGGTGCTTTTTTTATTGCTTGCCGTTTGCGTCCATCGCGACGAGCCTTACTTACCCTTCCGGCGCTGGTGCCGCGTGCGAGCCAACAGCTTGCGATGTTTATGTTTTCGCATCTTCTTTCTGCGCTTTTTGATAACACTACCCAATGGATCACCCCCTTCTCGGCTATTTTTGCCCGCCTTCATAGCACCCTTGCGCGCGTGTTGTCCACAGCTTTTTCTCTTCCCCGGCAGGCTGTTGGACGTTCGCGGCCCATAAAAGCCGCGCCCTATCCAAAAGCCAATGGTCGTGGCGGCAAGACTATGCGGGTCGCCTCGCGTTGATGCTTACCTGCTTGTTATCGTTGGGCATGTGTGCTATGGCCGCACCATGAACGATTCCAAATCCCGCCGGCCTTTCGATGCCGAGCAGATTAAAAGCATCAACCAGGCGGTGACTATGGCCGAAGAGTTGGTGAGCAACTTTTTCAAGATGTCCGCCAGCCAGTGGTTGCGTCCTAAGTATGACGTAAAAACGCTGATCGACCTGTCACCGACGGAAATCGTGGACGGCCCCTTTGCCCAGATCATCCGTTACGAGGGGCAACGCAAGGGCTCACCTTTAGGATCGGAGGCGTACGACTATTACAAGATCTGCCTGCAAGACCATGCGGTCCTATCTACTGTGGAGAATACAAATGGATTGAGGTTGCTGCCTTTCTGCCTTTATGTAATCGTCCATGAATTGGTCCATATCGTTCGCTTCAGCAAATTTTTGCAGAACTTCAACGCCTCGCCAAACGAAAAGCTGGCTGAGGAACACCGCGTCCATCACATCACCCATCAGATATTGGCCAATGTACCCCTTTCCGGGTTGGATGCCGTCATGGGATATTACCGCTCCTGGCGCACCCCGCTTGAAAGTTTGAGCGACCCGTAAGCAGCGGTGCATGGCGATTCCTTTTGCATACTCCCATTCACTATTATAAAGCAGGGCACCTTGACATTTTTCTGAGCCACACTATATTTCGCCAGATTTTACGCCCAGGGTTCCAATGATATATAACCAACTATAATCACTGATAAATACCAGTGGGCCAAGCATTGGACAGGGATACAGAGGCTTGCCAAACAGGATGTAAGAGGAGGTTGTTCAGGAGATGCCGATCTACGAGTATCAATGCGATCAATGCGGCAGGGTAGAAGAGGTCTTTCAAAAGATCAGTGAGAAGCCGTTGACCAAATGCGGCAACTGTTCGGGGAAACTGCACAAGCTCATTTCACAAAGCGCCTTTCATCTTAAAGGTACCGGCTGGTATGTAACCGATTATGCCGGCAAGCAGCAAAGCAAGAAGCAGGACAACGATAGCGGCACGGCCACGGCAAGCGCCACACCCGATGCATCCAGCAAGCCCGAAGCTAAAACAAGCACAGACGATTAATCCATGATCGATTGAGATACACGGATAACGATCCTTTGGCAGAGCCATCCGCCGCCACTCATATAACGATAGGTCCGGAAAAGGATAAATGACGGATTATCCGTTTTGGAAGCATAGATTCCAGATTGCTCATTTAGGGAGGGGGTGACCGCAAAACAATCAGAGACAATCGCCGAGACAAACAGATCAGACCGATATGGGATGTTGCATAACCCCCTTAGCCCAATTCAGATCAAACTAAAAGGAGACGAAGAACGATGAAACTCAGACCATTGCAGGACCGTATTCTTGTTCAACGGGTTCAGGAAGAAACGACCACCAAAGGCGGCATCATCATTCCCGATACGGCCAAAGAGAAACCGGCCGAAGGCAAAGTGATCGCCGTGGGCAACGGCAAACTAGGCGATGACGGAAAACGCATTGCCCTGGAAATCAAGGCCGGCGACAAAATCCTCTTCGGCAAGTATTCCGGCACCGAAGTCAAAATCGAAGGTGAAGAGTTTTTGATCATGCGTGAAGACGATGTCTTGGGCGTGATTGGCTAAGCTAACGGATCGTTATCAATAAACGGAGGATTTCAGAAAATGAGCGCAAAAATCATCAAGTATGACATGAAAGCCCGCGAAGCCATGCTCAAAGGCGTCAAAACCCTCGCCGATGCAGTGGTTGTAACCCTGGGCCCCAAAGGCCGCAATGTCGTCATCGACAAATCCTGGGGATCGCCGACCGTGACCAAAGACGGCGTCACCGTAGCCAAGGAGATCGAACTGGAAGACAAGTTCGAAAACATGGGCGCCCAGATGGTCAAGGAAGTGGCCAGCAAGACCAGTGACATGGCCGGCGACGGCACCACCACCGCCACCGTCCTGGCGCGGGCCATCTATGAAGAAGGTCAGAAGCTGGTGGCCGCAGGCAACAATCCCATGGCCATCAAACGCGGCATCGAAAAAGCCATCGAAGTGGCCGTTAAAGAACTGCACAAAATGAGCAAACCGACCAAGGACCAGCGTGAGATCGCCCAGGTCGGCACCATTTCCGCCAACAACGACGAGACCATCGGCAACATCATCGCCGAGGCCATGAATAAAGTCGGCAAAGAGGGCGTCATCACCGTGGAAGAGGCCAAATCCATGGAAACCACGCTGGACGTGGTAGAAGGCATGCAATTCGACCGCGGTTATCTCTCCCCCTACTTCGTAACCGATCCGGAAAAGATGGTCGCCTCCCTGGAAGATCCCTACCTGCTGATCAACGAGAAGAAGATAAGCAACATGAAGGACCTGCTTCCCATTCTGGAGCAGGTGGCCAAAATGGGCAAGCCCCTCTTGATCATCGCCGAGGACGTGGATGGCGAAGCCCTGGCCACGTTGGTGGTCAACAAATTGCGCGGCACGCTGCAAGTGGCTGCGGTGAAGGCGCCGGGTTTCGGCGATCGCCGCAAGGCCATGCTAGAAGACATCGCGATTCTGACGGGCGGCCAGGTGGTTTCCGATGACTTGGGCATCAAGCTCGAAAACCTGACCCTGTCCGACTTGGGCAAAGCCAAGCGCGTCACCATCGACAAGGACAACTCCACCATCGTGGACGGTGCCGGTGCCCGCTCGGCTCTGGAAGGGCGCGTCAAACAAATCCGTGCCCAGATCGAAGAGACCACCTCGGATTATGACCGCGAAAAGCTCCAGGAGCGGTTGGCCAAATTGATCGGCGGCGTGGCCGTGATCAATGTCGGCGCGGCCACCGAGACCGAAATGAAAGAAAAGAAAGCCCGCGTGGAAGACGCGCTCAACGCTACCCGCGCGGCCGTGGAAGAAGGTATCGTGCCCGGCGGCGGCGTGGCCCTCGTGCGTACCTTGCCGGCCCTGGAAAAGATCAAAATCAAATCCGATCAGAAGCTGGGCGTCAAGGTGGTCATGCGCGCCATCGAGGAGCCGTTGCGCCAGATCGCCAACAACGCCGGCTTCGAAGGTTCGGTTGTGATCGATAAGGTCAAGAGTGCCGAAGGCGCCTTCGGTTACAATGCCGATACCAATACCTATGAAGATCTGATTGAAGCCGGCGTCATCGACCCCACCAAGGTAGTGCGCTTTGCCCTGCAAAATGCGGGCAGCGTAGCCTCCTTGATGCTCACCACCGAAGCCATGGTGGCTGAGAAACCCGATGATAAAGCCGATGCGATGCCCGGCGGAGGCGGTGGTGGTATGGGTGGCATGGGCGGTATGGGTGGCATGGGCGGCATGGGCGGCATGATGTAAGCCCCTGCCCCATTTCCCTTTTCACACCATCATGAAAGCCTCCGTGCCCTGCGGCACGGAGGCTTTTTTGTTGCCGCGCCCCGCGATGAAAACTTGACAAAACCCCGGGAACCAGGTTACTGAAATCAATAAAAAAGTTTTATTTAAAGGGTACTTAACCGAAAACCAATGGGGATCGAATCTATGAAAAGCAAGACAAGCTGTCGCACTTTGGGACCGATGCTGCTGGTGATCGGATGGTTGCTGATGATTCCCGGCCAAGCCATGGCTGCCGACCCGCAGCCCAATGCCAAAATGGACTATGAGGCCGGTTTCTATTACACCGTGCAAGAGGGCGATACCCTGTGGGGTCTCTCCCAACGATTCAGCGACACCCCTTGGCAGTGGCCGGATCTGTGGCGCGAAAACAAACAGATCCCCAACCCCCATTGGATCTACCCCGGTGACCGTATCCGGCTTTACCGCAAAACCGCACAAGCCACTGCGCCGGCTGCAGTGCCGGTAGCCGCTCCCGAGGCGCAAGCCACCACCCCGGATAAAAAACCGAAACCTGAGGTCGATTTCTTGTATTCGAACATCGACCGCGTGGGCTTCATTCGCGACCCTATCGTCAAACCCCTGGGTGTGATCTTCAAAAGCCTGGATAACAAGCGACTGGTCAGCCAAGACGATACGGTTTACATCCGCTATCCGGAGGAGGGCAAAGTCGTCGATTTTAAGCCGGGCATGCGCCTGACCGTCTATCGCAACTTGGACCCGAACGACAAAGAGAGCCAGGCCGAAGGCACCAAAACAGGGACGCAGCACTATCTTCTGGGCGTCGTGGAGATCACCAAAAGCGAAGCCGATCACGCCATGGCCAAGGTGGTGGACAACTACCGGGCGATGACGATCGGCGATCGGGTGATGGCCTACGAACCCAGTTCCCCCATCGTTCGGGTGGTGGACAGTACGCCCGGCATCCAGGGCAAGATCATCACTTCCGAAGATCACACCACCATGATGGGCGATCTGTTCATCGCGTTTATAGATAAAGGCAGCGACGATCACATCGTCCCCGGCCAGATCTACCTCATTTACTATCAAGAGACCGTGCCCACGGGCGTCGGCAAGGAGAAGGTGACCTTGAACCCCGTGGATATCGGTTCCCTGTTGGTTCTGCGCACGGAAAAGAACACCTCGACGGCGGTCATTACCAGTAGTTCCCGCAAGATTACGGCGGGCCAACCCATCCGTACACCTTGATTCCGTTCTGTTCACGGTAAACACCGGGGCCGCCACACGAACGTGGCGGCCCCGTTTATTTTCACAGTCTCATTTTAGCTTTTAAAAATGTTCCCAGGTCACCCGCAGCACTTCCTGATAGGTCGTGTGACCTTGCAAGAATTTTTCCACCGCGCTCTCCCGCAGGGTTTGCATCCCCTCCTCGCGCGCCTTGTGTCGGATGGCGGCCACATCGGCCGACGCGGTGGTCAAACGCCGGATGGCTTCACTGAACTGCATCAGTTCCAGCACGCAGGTCCGGCCCAGATAGCCCGTTCCGCGGCACTTCTCGCACCCCTTGCCCCGAAAGAGCTTGAGCATGCCGCCGCGGCCCACATCCAGCCCCAGGGACTTGAGTTCGTCGCTGGCCATTTCGAACGGCTCCTTGCAGTAGTTGCAGATCTTGCGCACCAGCCGCTGGGCCAATATCCCCACCAGGGTGGCCTGGATCAGGAAATGGGGTAACCCCAGATCCAAAAGGCGCATGATGGCCGAAGGGGCGTCGTTGGTATGCAGGGTGGAGAGCACCAGGTGACCGGTGAGGGCGGCTTGAATGGCGTTTTCGGCGGTTTCCAGATCGCGCATTTCGCCGATCATGATCACATCGGGGTCCTGACGCAGGATGTTGCGCAGCACGCTGCCGAAGGTAATGCCGATCTGGCTCTGGACGGCGATCTGGTTGAAGCTTTCATGCACCATTTCGATGGGCTCTTCCACGGTAGTGATATTGATGCCCGGGCTGTTGATCTTGTGCAATGTGGAGTAAAGCGTGGTGGACTTGCCGCTGCCGGTGGGTCCGCAAACCAGAAGAATGCCGTGGGGCATGCCGATGATATTCTGGTAGCGCTCCAGATCCACGGCCGAAAAACCCAGTTCGGGCAGGTCGCGGAAAAGGATGTCCGGATCCATGATGCGCATGACCACCTTCTCGCCGAAGGCCACCGGCACGGTGGAGACACGAATTTCGACCTCCACGTCGCCCTTGTCGGTCTTGATGCGCCCGTCCTGGGGACGCCGCTTTTCGGCCATATCCATGCGCGCAAGGTTTTTGAGGCGGCTGACGATGGCCGAGTGCACGGCCTTGGGCAGCTTGTAGATCGTATGCAGCACGCCGTCGATGCGCATGCGCACCTGGCAGACATCTCGCTTGGGTTCGATGTGGATGTCGCTGGCCTTCTGGTCGAAGGCATACAGGAAGAGATGATCGACGGCATTGACGATGTGCTGGTCGTTGGAAGGCAGTTCGTCGGCGGCACGCAGGCGCACATACTGCTCCAGGTTGCCCAGGTCGACGCTGGGTCCGCCGAACTGATCCTGGGCGGCCACGATGGAACGCTTGAAGCCGAAGAACTCGTTGATCAGCTTGATGATATCCGATTTGGGGCTCACCACGACCTGCACGCGCAGCTTGCTGGCCATGGCGACATCATCCAGCACCTCCAGATTGAACGGGTCCGGCATGGCCACCGTCAGCACGCCGTCCTTGACATCCACCGGCAGCACCAGATGCTTCATGGCGAACGAGCGCGGGATGGTCGTGGTCACCACGTTCAAATCGAGCTTCAACGGATCGATTTTGTAAAACGGCAGGTGCCACTCTTGGGCCAAGGCTTGAAAAATGGTCTCTTCATCCAGCGGCAGGCCTGGGTTGTCCATGCGGGTCAGCTTCAGGGAAGCGATGACATCGATGATGGTCAAAGGATTGCTGATCAACTCGGCGGCCGGTGTATTTTCGTACTTCTTGCGCCGGATCTTCTCCAGCTTTTCCAGCAGTGCTTCCTTTTTGCGCAGAATCTCCTTGGCGCTGGCGGGCGCCAGCATCTTGTTCTGCACGAGCATATGGCAGACGCGTTCCGGCTGGAAAGGATCTTGAACATTGGTCTTCATGGGGACCTCGCGGCTTGATGTCTATTGGGCCTGGACTTGAATGGCCCGGATGGCCGGTGCGACCCACTGCAACATCTGCTTGGCCCGGCGGGCATAGGTCGAATCCGTATCCAGGGCCATCAGACGGGAAGCATTCTGTTCCATGGCTTTGAGGGTATCCAGATCCCGAGTCTGTCCCAACCGGGCCACGCCGCGCAGGACTACCCGCAGGTGCCCCATGAGGTCGATCAGGTAAGAAACGTGAGGATGACTGAGATATATATCGGCGCTGGGATCGCCATAATAGTCCAGCGCGCCGCGCAGCACCAGCCGCGCGGTTTTGCCGCCGGTCAGGGAAGCGAAAATCAGCCCCTCCCGCTCCAGGGCTATAAGCGAACGAAAAACCGGATCGGTCACGGCGGTCTGACCGGAATTTTCGCGTATCTTGCGACCCAGTGTGTTGCGAATGGCATTGAATTTGGAAAGCACGCGAAATGGATCGATATCCATGCGCCAGGCCGCATACTGCACCAGGCCGGCATGCAGCGTTTTTTTGATGGCAAGCACATCTTCCGGCGTGCGTTCCAGATCTATCCGTTGCTCTTTGCGGTGGGTGCGCAGCATCACGGTTGCCAAGACAAAAGCGTTGCGATCATAGGGTTCCACCGGATCGACGTTCTGGAACACATCGGATAACAAAAAGCCAAGGGTATCATTGTCATGCTTCAGCCGTTCCCCCAGCAGCCCCAACCCATCCAGCAAGGCCGAACGTTCCAGGGCCGTCGAACCTCGCCGCAACAGACACCACATGATCTCGAACAGGCGGCCCGCCTCCTGCCCCAGGGCATCCAACCAATCGCTGAAGCGGACCGGGTCCAGGGATTCACCGGCCGCCAGCCCCTGCGCCAAGAGGTCCTGGAGATTGCCTGCGGCGCGGTCGCTCAAATTAAAGTGCTGTGACCAAAAGCGCGGATCGGGTGTGCTCGGATCCAAGAGATGCTCTCGGACCGCCGCCAACTTGTGCTGGACGGTGATGCGCTCTTTGACCAGGTTGACGATACCGATCAGGCGGGGATGGATCATGCCCACCAGCAGGATTTTTCCCTGATGCTCGACCTTCAATCCCTGGCGTTGCACCGACAGGCGGGAAAGCACCTCCTCGGAGATATGCCCCAGGCGGTCGTGCAGGTAAAAAAGCAGACGATCCACGGGTCCGGTATCCTTGGTATGCTTTTCCAAGGCGTGCAGAAGCCGCGTGAGCGCATTCATGGTTTTGGCGGTCCCCGCGGCATCCAAAGCGGCAAAATCGTATTCGAAAAGAGCGTTCAGGATCTCGGTGGCCGCTTGATCCCTGGTTTCCAGGAAACCGCCCAGATATTGGCGCAACTCTCCGGCCAGATCTTCCGGCGAGAGGGTTTCGTCCAAGGAGATCACGGCCTGGACGGCGTCATCCGCGCCCGTTTTAAAGACGGCCGAATCTTGGCGCTGCATCCATGG
>JAKAFO010000223.1 GCA_021819735.1 Deltaproteobacteria bacterium | reverse complement strand
TGCTCATGCCGTACTTGGCCATGGTGTAGGCCACGTGGGGGGCGAACCAGTTGGGGTCCATGTTGAGCGGCGGCGAGAGGGTCAGGATGTGGGGGTTGTCCGCCTTTTTGAGATAGGGCAGACAGGCCTGGGAGCTGGCGAAGGTGCCCCGGGCATTGACCTGGTGCATCAGGTCGAAGCGCTTCAGGGGCGTATCGGCCGTGCCGGCCAGGAAGATGGCGCTGGCGTTGTTGACCAGGATGTCGATGCCGCCGAAGACCGCCGCGGTTTTGGTCACGGCCGCCACGATCTGCTCTTCGAAGCGGATGTCCGCCTCCACCGGCAGGGCCCGGCCGCCGGCCCGTTCGATCGCGTCGGCGGCGGTGTAGATGGTGCCCGGCAGCTTGGGATGGGGTTGGGTGGTCTTGGCCGCGATGGCGATGTTGGCGCCGTCGGCCGCGGCCCGCAGGGCAATGGCCAGGCCGATGCCCCGGCTGGCGCCGGTGATGAAGAGCGTCTTTCCTTTTAAACTTTGCATGGCGTGTCCCCCTTTTGCGAGTCCCTATGCATCCTGCATCCCGATTTGGCAAGTTGCGCCCGAGGGCGTCATGATCAACGCTTGGCCTTGGGCTTCCGCCGGGACCGCCTGGTGGGCGCCGGCGATCAGCGAGTAGAAGACCGGCACCACCACCAGGGTGAAGATCGTACCCAGGAACATGCCCGTGACCAGCACCGTGCCGATGCTGTTGCGCGCCTCGGCGCCCGGCCCGGAGACCAGCACCAGGGGAAAGTGGCCCAGGACCGTGGCGGCCGAGGTCATCAGCACCGGCCGCAGGCGCGTCAGGGCCGCCTCGCGCACGGCCGCGTCTTTGTCCAGGCCGTTTTCCCGCAGGCGGTTGGCGAACTCCACGATCAAAATGCCGTTCTTGGCCACCAGGCCCACCAGCGTGATCAGGCCCACCTGGGAGTAGATGTTGATGGTGGTCAGATCCAGATAGGTGAAGATCAGGGCACCCGAGATGGCCAGGGGCACCGAGCCCGCCAGAATGATCAGCGGATCGCGGAAACTGCGGAACTGGGCGCTGAGCACCAGGTAGATCAAGACCAGGGCAAAGCCGAAGGTGGCCGTGAGCGACTCGCCCTCCTGGCGGATCTGACGCGATTCGCCGGCATAGTCATGGTTCAGGCTGTCGCCGCCGACGGACGCCGCGGCCGTTTCCAGCACGCGCAGCCCCTCTTCCTTGGTGACACTGGGCTGGACGCCGCCGAAGATGCGCACGGCGTTGCGCTGCTGGAAACGGTTCAAGGCGCGCGGCGCGGTGCCGCTTTCGATGTGCACAAAGGCCGAGACCGGCACCAGGCTGCCGTCGGGCGTTTTGATCTTGAGGTCGAGCAGCGGCGCCAGGGTCGTCCGGTCCTCGTCGCCGATCTGCGGAATCACTTTGTAGCTGCGGTCATAGTAGTTGAAGCGGTTGACGTAGGCCCCGCCGAGCAGTGTGCCCAGCTCGCGGCCCAGGGTGGCCAGATCGAGGCCCAGGTCGGCGAGCCGTTCGCGGTCGATCACCACGTGGGCCTCGGGCAGATCGATCTTCAGGTCCGTGTCCACGTAGAGGAATTTGCCGCTCTGCATGCCGGCGTTCACAATGGCCTGCACCAGTTGCAAGAGCTGCTCGGGCGGCGCATCGCTTTGAAGCACATATTCCACGTCATACTGGCCCGAGGTGGGCAAGGGTGGGTCCAGGCGCGGGAAGACCTGCAATCCCGGCACCTGGGAGACGGCGCCGTACACTTCGCCGAACATCTGCGCCGTGGAGCGCTCACGCGTCTTCCAATCCTTGGTGACCATGCCGCCGAAGCCGCCCCAGGAGGCGGTCAACGACCACATGAAATCGGCTTCGGGAAACGCCTTCACGGCTTGCACCACCTGGAGCGACTCGCGGTCGGAGGCCTCGAGGGTCGCATCGGGCGGCGACTGCATGAAAAAGCTGATGTGGCTCTGGTCCTCGACGGGCGCCAGTTCGCGTTTGGATTGCTGGTAGAGCGGCCAGGCCGCCAGCATGATGATCAGCGCGGCCGTCGCGATGGCCCAGCGCATCGCCAAGACCCATTCGAGCAGCCAGGCATAGCCCCGGCGGACAAACAGGAAGAGGCCGTTGACCCGGGTGGTCAGCCACCCCTCCCGGCCCTGGGGGTGGACAAAGCGCGAACTGAGCACCGGCGAAAGGGTCAAGGCGACAAAGCCCGACACCACCACGGCCGCGGCCAGGGTGATGGCGAATTCCAGAAAGAGCGATCCGGTCAGGCCGCCCTGCAAGCCGATGGGCGCGTAGACCACGGCCAGGGTGATGGTCATGGCGATGATCGGCCCGCGCAGTTCGCGCGCGGCGATGATGGCCGCCTCGCGGCGGGACTTGCCCAACTGTACGTGGCGCTCGACGTTTTCCACCACCACGATGGCGTCGTCGACCACCAGCCCCACCGAGAGCACGATGGCCAGGATGGTCAGAAGGTTGAGGCTGAAACCGAAGGCCAGCATCACCAGGGCGGCGCCCACCAGGGAGACCGGCATGGCCAGCAGCGGCACCAGGGCCGTGCGCACGGAGCCCATGAAGAAGAACACTGCCAGGCCCACGATCAGAATGGTCTCGCCCAGGGTCTTGGTGATCTCGGCCAGGGCGTTGCGCATGAACATGGTCCCGTCCCACACCAGGCGCATGTGGATGTCCTGGGGCAGGGTCGGCTGGATGCGCGCCATCTCGGCGCGCAGGTTTTTGGCCACATCGATCTCGTTGGAACCCACCAGGGGCCAGATCCCCAGGTAGACCGCCTGGGCCTGGTTGTACTTGGCCACCATGTCGGCCTCTTCGGCGCCCAGTTCCACGCGGGCCACATCGCTCAGGCGCACGATGGCGCCGTTGCGGTCGGCCACGATCAGGCGCTTGAACTCGTCGGCCGAGCGCAGGTCGGTGTTGGCCAGCAGGTTGACCTGCACCAGGTTGCCCTTGGTGCGGCCCACGGCCGCCAGGAAGTTGTTGCGCTGCAGGGCCGCGTGCACGTCGCCGGGCGAGAGGTTGAGGCTGGCCAGGCGCTCGGGGTCGATCCAGACCCGCATGGCGATGGGCCGGCCGCCTTCGATGGTGACGCGCTGGACCCCTTCCAGGGTGGCGAACTGCGGCTGCAGCGAACGCATCAGCCAGTCGGTGATGGCGGGCACCGGGCGCGCGTCGGACGTAAAGCTGATGTAAAAGGTGCCGTAGGGCCGGTCGGCGCGTTGCACCTCCACCGCCGGCGGCTCGGCCTCCTCGGGCAGTTCGCTGCGCACCTGCTGCAAGCGGGCGGTGACTTCGGCCAGGGCCGCCGTGCTGTCGTGGTTCAATTTGAGGCGCACGGTCACTGTGCTCAGGCCCGCGCGGCTGGTGGATTCGATGTGGTCCACCCCGCTGATGGCCGACACCACGCGCTCGATGGGGGTGGTGAGAAAGCCGCGCACGGTCTCCGCGCTGGCGCCTGTGTAAACGGTGGTGATGATCACCGAGGCGCTTTTCAGGCTGGGAAACTGCTGCACCGGCAGGGAGACCAGGGCGCGCCAACCGGCCAGCACCAGGGCCAGGTTGACCACCACCGCCAGGACCGGATGTTTGATGAAGATGTCCGTGAAGGCCTTTTTGGGCGGTTCACAGACGATTGGCCGAGGTTCGGATGGACTCGTCATCGTGCACCCTCCTTTGCTCTTGAGCGGCGGACTTGGACACCGCGACCAGCGCGTTCTCGCGTAGCTTGAACGATCCGCCGGCCGCGATGGTTTCGCCGGCGGAGATCCCCGAGTAGATGGCCACCTCGTCGCCGAGCAGGGCCCCGCTTTCGACCTTGCGCAGGTGGGCCCGGGAGTGGCCCTCTTTGTCCGGCCCGATGACGAAGACATGGTCGCCTTCAGGCCCCTTGCGCAGGGCGCTGACCGGTATGGCAATGGCCTTGCGCGGCGCGCCCACCGGCACCTGGACGCGCACCGAGGCGCCTGGTGCGGGCACCTGGGCGGCATCGTCGATGCGGGCGCGCACCATGGCGTTGCGGGTGGTCGGATCGATGCGCGCATCGAGCGCTTCGATTCTGGCCGGGGTCGGCCCTGCCGCGCCCGAAGCGAATACCTGGACCACCTGGCCCACGGCCAGGCTCTGGGCCACCGGTTGGGCCACGGTAAAGTCCACATGCACCGCCGCGTCCACGCCCTGCAGGGTGGTCAGCCGCGTGCCGCTGTCCAGGTACTGGCCCGGATGCACGTCGGCCAGGCCCACCCGGGCCCGGAAGGGCGCGCGGATGGTCTTTTTCTCGATGCGGGCGTTGATGGCCGCGCTGCGCGCCAGGGCCACGTCCCGTTCGGCGGCCGCACGATCCAGTTCGAGTGCGGAAAGGGCCACGCGGGCTTTTTCGACGCGATCCAGGGTGGTTTGCGCCAGTTTGGCCTGGGCGGCCTGGGCTTTCAGCTCAGCCTGCTCCACGGCGACATCCAGGCGGACCAGCACCGCGCCGGCCTCCACGATCTGCCCGGGGGTGAGCATCACCTCCCGCACCGTGCCGGCCAGTTCGTTGCTCAGGGTAATCGAACGCAAGGCCATGATCGTGCCGATGGAGGTGGTCTCCTCGCGATGCTCGAAAGGCCGGGCCGTGGCCACGGTCACCGCTTCCATGGGCTCGGGCTGGTGGGCCGAGGCGGCGTTGGCCTCCTGGGCCGCGGCGTGCTTCCAGGCAGCCAGGCCGCCGGCGATGGCGGCGATGGACAGAAACAGCACAACGACGCTGATGTTGGTCTTGGTGCAGTCACATTTCATGACGTCCCTCCTTCAGAAAATAAGCGACCCTTTCGCATGGATGGCCTTTAACGGCATCCTGCGACGATGTGCATCCGTCCGGTGTGGAAGCGAGTTGTTCCCTGGATGGGAGGTGTTGCGGTTGCGCCTCGGGTCGGTATACTCCTCGAATAAATTATTTATTCCTATGGTCGAAGGTCAAATCCATTCGGTTCGCGTTTGCATGCGTGTTAGCTTAAAACCGGATGGGTTGATGTCAAGTTGGCGGTCGGAAGGCCGCCGTTGCCAGGCCAGGTTCTATTTGTTATGGGATTGCCTATCCTAAGAATCCCATAAGGAGAAAAAAGATGCGATGGTCAAGCGGACGTAGAAGCGAGAATATAGAGGATCGTCGCGGCATGCGCGTTTCCGGCAAGCTGGCCGGCGGCGGGATCGGGACCATCATTCTGGTGCTGGTGGGGCTCTACCTGGGCATCGATCCGTCGGAACTGTTGCAGCAGACCGGCACGCTCAGCTCCACCTCCCAGAACGCGCCCTATGAGCAAACGGCCGAGGAGAAAGCCCATACGGAGTTCGTGTCGGTGGTGCTGGCCGACACCGAAGACACCTGGCACGCCATCTTTACCAAAAGCGGCCGGCAATATGTCGAACCCAAACTGGTGCTTTTCTCGGGGGCCGTGCAATCGGCCTGCGGCTATGCCCAATCGGCCACGGGGCCGTTTTACTGCCCGGCCGACCAGAAGGTCTACCTCGATCTGCAGTTCTTCGAGGATCTGAAACGGCGTTTCAAAGCGCCGGGCGATTTTGCCGAGGCGTATGTCATCGCCCATGAGGTGGGCCACCATGTGCAAACCCTGACCGGCCTTTCGGCCAAGATCCACGAGGCGCGCCAAAAACTGCCGGAAGCCAAGGCCAATGCCATGCTGGTGCGCCAGGAACTCCAGGCCGACTGCTTCGCGGGTTTGTGGGCTTACCATGCCGACCGCACGCGCCAGATCATCGAGGATGGCGATATCGAGGAGGCGCTCAACGCGGCCAATGCCATCGGCGACGACCGCCTGCAGATGCAGAGCCGTGGCTACGTGGTGCCCGACTCCTTTACCCACGGCTCGTCGGCCCAGCGGGTGAAGTGGTTCAAGCGGGGGTTTTCGAGCGGAAGTTATGGGGCTTGCAATACGTTCGAGACGAACGATCTATAATGAAAGTAATTTAGAAACACTGCCGCTGATTCGCCGGCGACTCCGGCAACCGGTCTGCGCCACACGCCGCCGAATCAAGGGATGCTAAAAGCGCGCTACGGGCGCCCTGGAAACTCGCTGCGCTCAGACAGTCCAGGGCGTTTTCCCTCCGCTGCGCTTAAGCATCCCTAAATTCGACGTCTGACGTGTCGCAGACCGGTTGCCGGAGTCGCCTACCTGCGTGCTAATCCAGAAGCATTTGCCCTTTACATCATCCAATTAGGACGGTCGGCGATCCATTTTTTTACCGTCTGGCGCAGCCAGGCTTCGTCCAATCCGGGAGTGATATAAAAACGGGGCATGAGCAGTTCGGCCTCCGAGGCAATCAGGCCTTCGCGTACGGCGGTGCGGGAGAGTTCGGTGTAGGGGTAGGTGCGCAGGCCCACGCTCACTTTGACCGCCTCCAGCTTCAGGCTATCGGCGAAGGCCAGGCTTTGCAGCACGGTCTCGCGGGTTTCGCCCGGCGCGCCCAGCAGCAAAAATCCCATGCGGCCGATGCCGTGGTCGGCCAGCAGACGGCTGGCCTCCTCGACATCTTGCGGAGAGAAGCGTTTGTGCAGGATATCCAGCATGGGCTGCGCGCCGCTTTCGAAGCCCAACGAGACTTCCCGGCAGCCTGAGGCTGACATGGCCCGCACCAGGCGTTCGCCGAGCATGCCGGGGTAGAGGATGGCGCGCCAGCGCAGGTTCAAACCGGCGTCGGCCAAGCCTTCGCACAGCTCGACGGCGTAGCTCTCGGGCAGGTTGAAGATGTTGTCCACGAAGAAGACCCGGGTGAAACCCGCGGCGCGCCAGCGTTTCAGGGCCGCGATGACCGCCGTCGGCGAGCGCTTGCGGATGACGCTGCCTTCGATGGTGGCCGTGGAGCAGTAACTGCAATCGAGCGGGCAACCCCGCCGGGTCTGGATGGGCAGGAAGTAATTGGGGTCGTCGGCGCAGCGGGCGTCGAACAGCTCCGGTCCGGGCAGGGGGAAGCGGTCCAGGTCGCGGCCATAGGCGCGGGGGGCCTGCAACCCTTTGCCTTTGATCCACAGGCCGGGCACGTCGTCCAGGGGGGCCGCGGCGGCCAGGCGCTCCAACAGCAGGACCATGGGCAGCTCGCCTTCGCCCTGGATGCCCATGGCCGCGCCGGTGTAATCGAGCGCGCTTTCGGGAAAGATGCTGTAGCCGGCGCCGCCCAGCACGATGGGCGCCCGGCTGTGGGCCTGGCAGAAGGCCACCACCTCCCGGGCCGTTTCCAGCAGGAAGCGGGGCGTCTGGCTGAACTGGTCGTCGATGTTGCGGATGGAGATGCCGATCAGGTCGGGCGCGTGCCCGGTCAGCGCCGCGCGCAGCCGTGGCTGCCAGTCGTCCACGCCCATCAGGTCGAGGAATTCTACGCCGTGGCCTGCGGCCGTCACGGCCGCCGCCACGCAGCCCAGGCCAATGGGCAGGGTGGGCATGTTGATCTTTTCGGTATTGGCCGAAATGAGCAAGATGTGCATGGGGTTCGCTCCTAATCTGTTTTTCAACATAATGCCGCGGTCAAGCCCTGACAATCGATATCTCTACGCGCCACTTTACCTCACCGGCTTTTTTAGATATCTTGGCAGCATCTTGAACTTTTCCACCCGATCCATTTGTCCATCAGCGATAGCCGGTCTGTCGGTCCGCCGCGTGTCCCTTGGCGCACGGCGTTCTTGTCCATAGTCATTCACTTCAACAGGAGGCAGTTATGGAATCCAGACCCTGGCACCGTCACTACGACTACAATGTCCCCACCACCATCCGCTACCCGCGCATCCCGGTTCAGGAGTTCCTGGGGCTGGCGGCCAAATCGTTTCCCAAGAAAACGGCCCTCTCCTTCTTCGGTTCGGAGATTACCTTCTGGGAGCTGCGCTGCCTGGTGATGCGCTTCGCCAATGCGCTGGGCGCCCTGGGCATCAAAAAGGGCGACCGCGTCGGCCTGCACCTGCCCAACTGCCCCCAGTACCCCATCGCCTACTATGCGGTGCTCTCCCTGGGGGGCATCGTGGTCAACCTCAACCCGCTCTACACCCCCAGCGAGTTGCAGATGATGGCCACCACCTCGGGGCTGACCACCCTGATCACCTTCGACATGGCCCTGCCGGCCATCCGCACGCTATGCCAGGCGATTCAAATTCCGCGGGTGATCGCCACGGCGGTCACCGATTACATCCAAGGCTTCCCCCCGAGCAGCGCCAAGAGCCTCGATCTGGAAAAGGGCTGGCTGCACTTCGGTGAGCTGCTGGAAAAATCTACCAGCACGAAAATACCCAAGGTCGCATTCTCGCCCGACGACCCTGCGGTGATCCTCTTCACCGGCGGCACCACCGGCATTCCCAAGGGGGCGGTCATCACCCACAGCAATCTGGTGGCCGGTGTGCTGGCCTGCTCCAACTGGGGCAATCCCACCATCAGCCTGATTCCGACCGAACGGCGCACGGTGCTGGCCCTGCTGCCCTATTTCCACGCCTACGGCAACATCGTGGTGCTCAACTGGTCCATGTTCAACTGCGCCACCCAGATCCAGGTGCCGCGCTTCAATATCGACGAACTGATGGACCTGCTGGCCAAGATCGAGGAGATCAGCTTCTTCCCCACCGTGCCCACCCTGATCACGGCCCTGATCAACCATCCCAAGGCCGAATCGTTGAACCTGGAGCGCAAGATCGGCCTGCTCAACTCCGGCGCGGCGCCCATGGCCGTGGAGCTGATCGAACGGGTCAAGGAGATGGGCATCCCCTTCAGCGAAGGCTACGGCATGTCCGAGTCCACCTCCCTGGGCATCGCCAACCCGGTGCTGGGGCTCAAGAAGGTGGGCAGCATCGGCGTTCCGTTCCCCGACAACGACGTGCGCCTGGTGGACATCGACGGCGGCACCCGGGAGGTGGGCCCGGGCGAGCCCGGCGAGATCATCATGAAAGGGCCGCTGATCATGCGCG
>JAKAFO010000222.1 GCA_021819735.1 Deltaproteobacteria bacterium | reverse complement strand
GGTTGATGGAGTGCAAAAATTTAGTTTTGCGCCCCGGCACCTTCTCCTGCTCCTGGACCATCTGGTAGAAGGCGCAGGTGAGACACGAGGGACGTTTTTCGGCAAAAGAGCCTTGCACCCAGCCGCCGCAATAGGTCCCTGCCACGGCCCAGCAGATCCGGCCCCCGAATTTTCCGGGATTGATGCCGTCATAAGATTGGTCGGCGGCGGCCGGGCATACGCCGAGATCGGCGGCATTTTTTCCGCCCTGCTCTCTTCCGCACGCCATCACCTGCCAGAAGTTGAGCCTGTGTTTGGCTGCGTTCGGCTGCTCTGAAGTTTCGGCCATCGATCTGTACCTATCTTACACACGTTCGGGTGCCTGCTACTGCATTATCAGGAGTCCCGCGCAAGAAGGAATTGACTTAAGTCGAATGGTCGTTATTAGAGTTAGGTTGTTTTGACTCGTATCGATTAAATGCATTTTTTACGCGCGCGTGTGATAGCTTTCTCTTCAGCTTATCAAAAACCGGGTGGGCCCGGCCGCTTACCGCGAGCAAAGGAGGAGGCGATGGCCAAAGAAAAAAAGAGCGCTCCCAAAGAGATCAAAATCATCGGCATTGTCGAAGAGCTGGAGCTGGACGAGGACGATATCGGCCTGCGGATCGTGAGCACGGCCCACACCTACCGGGTGGTCATGGACAAGCAGGGCCGCAAACTGCTCGACTACGTGGATGAGGAAGTCGAGGCCACCGGCATCATCACCAAGACCAAGGATGCCACCGAAATCAAAATCGCCCGCTTTCATCTTGTCGACGAGGACGAAGAAGACGAGGACGAGGATGAGGATGAGGCTTGGCCCGACGGTGACGACGACGATTTCATGAGCGACCGCTACGATGATTAGAGGCTCGGAGAGACCCCGAACAACCGGCAGGTGTTGGCCCAGACGGCCGACGCCAGCGTCTCGGCCGGCACGGCCCTGAGTTCCGCCAGTTTGAGCAGGACCGTGCGCACGAAGGCCGGTTCGTTACGCTTGAACTTGTTGCGCTCGGGCGTGGGCGTCAGGTAGGGCGCGTCGGTCTCCACCAGCAGTTGCTCGACAGGAATTCGCCGGGCCTGGGCGCGCAACGCCTCGCCCCGGGAGTGGAGGGTGACGATTCCGGTGATGCCGATATACAGTCCCATCTCAAGATAGCGATCCAGTTCCTGGTCATTGCCCGAGAAGCAATGCACCACGCCTCGGCGTTCCGGGCCCCAATGCGCTTTGAGGATCGAAAGAAAACGCCCGCCGCTGTCCCGTTCGTGGAAGATCATGGGAAGATTGGCTTCGGCCGCCTGCTCCAACTGGCGGTGGAACCAGCGTTCCTGATCGGCCTGGGGCGAGTGCATGCGGTTGAAATCCAGCCCGGTTTCACCCCAGGCCTTGACCTTGGCCGAAGCGGCCAGCCCGGCCAGGGCCGCCAGCGTCGCCTCATCGCAATGCTGGGCATCATGGGGGTGAACCCCCACCGACGCATAGGTGTTTTCGTGGGCCGCGGCGATGGCGATGGCCTTTTGCGTGGTCGGCAGGTCGATGCCCACCACCATCATGGCGCGCACCTGCGCCTGGCGGGCGCGTTCGATGACCGCTTCGCGGTCGCGGTCGTAGGCCCGGTCGTCCAGGTGGCAGTGGCTCTCGAAAATGTTCATGCCCGGCGGATACCACCACAAGCCTGATTTGGCAACGCCTTCCTCCATTCTCCGCTTCCAATTTGCCCCAAAAGGGACTAATAGAATTTCTCTTGTACTAATGAATACTGAAGGAGGATGGAGTATGTTTCCAATCGTCACGCGCCAAGAGATGGCCCAGGGCACGGTGATCCTCAATGAAATCGAAGCTCCGCTGATTGCCCGCAAGGCCAAACCCGGACAGTTCGTGATCCTCAAAGCCAACGAAGAGGGCGAGCGGATTCCCCTGACCATGGCGGAGACCGATCCCGCCAAAGGCACCATCACCGTCATTTACATGGTCGTGGGCAAATCCACGGCGTTATTCCGAGATTTGAAGGTGGGCGACGCTTACCAGGACGTCATCGGACCCCTGGGCCGGCCCACCCATGTCGAAAAGGTCGGCACCGTGCTCTGCGTGGGCGGCGGCACGGGCGTGGCGGTCTTGCACCCCATCACCCGCGCCATGAAAGAGGCGGGCAATCACGTCATCTGCGTCATCGGCGCACGCAACAAGGATCTGCTGATTCTGGAAGACAAAATGAAGGCCGCCTCCAACGACTTGCGCGTCTGCACCGATGACGGCTCATACGGCCATCACGGTTTTGTCACCGATATCGTCAAAGAGGTGCTCGAAAAGACCGCTGTCCAGCAGGTGGTCGCCATCGGACCGGTGCCCATGATGAAGGCCGTCAGCGCCGTGACCAAAACCTACAACGTGCCCACCATGGTGAGTCTCAACCCCATCATGATCGACGGCACCGGCATGTGCGGCGGGTGCCGCGTGAGCGTGGGCGGCAAGACCAAATTCGCCTGCGTGGACGGCCCCGAGTTCGACGGCCACCAGGTCAACTTCGATGAGTTGACCAAGCGCCTGAGAGCCTACTGCACCGAAGAGAAGCAGTGCTACGAGGGTTACTGCCGGTTGAACGATTGATGTGGACCTGACCGCGAAAGGAGGCACGAAGATGACGGAAAAGAAAGAAAAAGAGGAAAAAAAGGGCCGCGTGCCCATGCCCGAGCAGGACCCCAAGGTCCGTAAGCGCAATTTCCAGGAAGTACCCACCGGATACACCCCGGCCATGGCCCAGGAAGAGGCGGCGCGCTGCGTGCAGTGCAAGAAGCCGGGCTGCATGGAAGGCTGCCCGGTGGGCGTGGATATTCCCGGTTTCATCAATCTGGTCACCCAAGGCGATTTCACCGCCGCCATTCGGCACATCTGGTCCAGGAACGCCCTGCCGGCGGTGTGCGGCCGGGTCTGCCCCCAGGAGATCCAGTGCGAAGGCAAATGCATTCTCAATAAAAAGGGCGTGCCGGTGGCCATCGGCAACCTGGAGCGCTTCTGCGCCGACTACGAGCGCGAGCACGGCACGGGCGCCCTGCCGCCCAAGGCGGCACCCACGGGCAAGCGCATCGCCGTGGTCGGCTCCGGACCGTCGGGCCTGACCGTGGCCGGCGATCTGATCCAGAAGGGTCACAGCGTCACCATCATGGAGGCCTTTCACAAACCCGGCGGTGTGCTGGTCTACGGCATTCCCGAGTTCCGTCTGCCCAAGGCCATCGTGGCCCAGGAGGTCCATTTCCTGGAACGGCTGGGGGCGGAAGTAAGATGCAATGCCGTGGTGGGCCGCACGGTCTCCCTGGACGAACTCTTCGAAGAGGGCTACGACGCCATTTATATCGGTGTGGGCGCCGGCCTGCCCAGTTTCATGAACATCCCCGGCGAGAACCTGATCGGCATCCTGTCGGCCAACGAGTACCTCACCCGGGCCAACCTGATGAAGGCCTACAAGTTCCCGGAAGTGGACACCCCCATTCCCCTGGGCAAGAACGTGGCCGTTTTAGGCGCCGGCAACGTGGCCATGGATTCGGCCCGCACGGCCATGCGCCTGGGCGCCGAGTCGGTCAAGATCGTCTACCGCCGCTCCCGGGATGAAATGCCGGCCAGGAAGGCGGAGATCCACCATGCCGAGGAAGAAGGCATCGAAATGATGCTGCTGACCAATCCGGTGCGCTACCTGGGCGACGAGAGCGGCCGCCTGACCGGCATGCAGTGCCTGAAGATGGAGCTGGGCGAGCCGGATGCCTCGGGTCGCCGCCGGCCGATTCCCATCAAGGGCTCCGAATTCGAAATTAAAACCGACCTGGTGATCGTGGCCGTGGGTTCGGGCGCCAACCCATTGCTGACCCAATCCACCCCCGATCTGTCCTTGAACAAGTGGGGCTACATCCAGGCCGATCCTGAGACCGGCAAGACCTCCAAGCGCGGGGTGTGGGCCGGCGGCGACATCGTCACCGGCGCGGCCACCGTCATCCTGGCCATGGGCGCCGGCCGCGCGGCGGCCAACTCGATCCATAAATATCTGACCTGGGGGTGGTAGCCCCTGGGCGCGCGACAAGATCGTGCCGCCTGACATGGTAACCAAAATCGGGGTCGATCCCAGCATCGACCCCGATTTGTTTTAGCGAATCCCGCGACAAACCATTACCAAATTATCTTCGCAAAAAAAGTAATGTTTCAATATTGACATGTAACCTGCTAATCATATCTTCTGCTCAAATCGCAACGGTTGCCGCAAGGCATAAAACCCATAAGCCAAACACGCAGGAGGTAAGATTATGGAACTGATTCGTTGGAACCCCATGAAGAGTTTGTTTAATGCCCCCAGCCGGTTCGACACCCTTTTCGACAGCTTCTTCTTCCCCACCCGGGCCGATTCCGGGCAGGAGGGGATCTGGAGCTGGAACCCGGTGGTGGATGTCTACGAAAATGACAACGCCATCGTGGTCAAAGCCGAACTGCCGGGGGTGGACAAGGAAAACATCAGCGTGGATGTGGAGGGCCGCATCCTGACCCTCAAGGGTGAGCGCAAGACCGAGAACGAAGCCAAGGAAGAGAACTACTATCGCCAGGAACGCACCTACGGCCGCTTCGAACGCTCGTTCACCCTGCCGGCCGAAGTCGAGCCCGACAGCATCAAGGCCGAGTACAAGGACGGCGTGCTCAAGATCGAAGTGCCCAAGCCCGAGGAGAAGAAAGCCAAACAGATTACGGTCCACTGATCGGAAACTCTTTTGCCTGAAACGAATGCCGGCGGCCGTCCGGGGCAGCAACATCGCCCCGGACGGCCGCCGGCTTTTTGATAATGGGGATATCGCGACGCAACCGGCGGCCAAGGGAAAACTGGCCGAGGACAAAAGGATTTGACACCCGGGCAAAGCATTGAGTAAATTTGCTCACAATACTGAGTAAATTTGTAAATGGGCGCCATTAAATGTATAACAGGCCTATATTTAAAGAGTTTTTGACGCGGATGCACTCCCCGCGCAGGTTCATTCAGGTCCTGGCCGGTCCGAGACAAACCGGCAAGACCACCATGGCCCGCCAGCTCGTGCAGCAGCTCGTTCATCCCTGCCATTATGCTTCGGCCGATGAACCGACCCTCAAGGGCGGCTCCTGGATTGAGCAGCAGTGGGAGATCGCCCGGTTATCGCTGCAAGCCGGAAGCGACCGGCGGCCGGCGGTCTTGATTCTGGACGAGATCCAAAAGCTGCCGGGATGGTCGGAAACCGTGAAACGGCTCTGGGATGAAGACACAGCCGAGGGCCGCGCCCTGGCGGTGGTCATTCTCGGTTCGGCGCCGCTGTTGATGCGACAGGGGCTTACCGAGAGTCTGGCCGGCCGCTTTGAAGTGCACCCGGTCATGCACTGGTCTTTTGCCGAAATGCGCGACGCCTTCGGCTATACTGTGGAGCAGTACATTTTTTACGGCGGCTACCCGGGCGCCGCGGTCTTGATCAATGACCCGCAACGCTGGGCAAGCTATATCAACGAAGCGTTGATCGAAACCACGGTGTCAAGGGATATCCTGTTGATGGCGCGTATCGAAAAGCCCGTTTTGTTGCGCCGGCTTTTCGAATTGGGGTGCCGTTATTCCGGACAAATCCTCTCCTATCAAAAGATGCTCGGCCAGCTTCAAGATGTGGGCAACACCACCACACTGGCCCACTATCTCGATCTGCTGGAAAACGCCGGTTTGGTTGCGGGACTTCAAAAATATGCCGGCCAGGTGGTCCGCAAGCGTGGCTCCAGCCCAAAGTTGCTGGTGCTCAATACGGCCCTGATGAACGCGCTGGCCTACCGAACCCTGGATGCCACCCGGCGCTCGCCGGAGCTGTGGGGCCGCCTGGTGGAGTCCGCGGTGGGAGCGGATATTTACAACCGGACCCGGGGCACGGGTATCCAATTACATTACTGGGCCGCGGGCCACCTTGAGTTGGACTTCGTGCTGGTCAAAGGGGACCAGGTGTTGGCCGTGGAAGTCAAGAGCGCCTATCCAAAGCAGTCCATGACTGGAATCGACGCTTTCGCCAAATCCTTTCCCAAGGCCCGCAAGCTTCTCATCGGTGCCCAAGGCATGCCCTTGGAAACCTTTTTCAACCTGCCGGTAGGGTCGCTTTTCGATGCTTAGCGCGACGCGCCGATCAAGCCCGCAGTTGCCCGCGCAACCGGAACCACTCTTTCTCGGTCTTGGGCGGCGTTTTAATTTCAGCCTGATTTTTCCGGACCATGCGGATGGCGTCGGAGGGACAGGTCGTCGCACACAAGCCGCAACCGATGCAGCGGTGGGTGATCACCTCATAAGCTTGGTCACCCTGTTGAATGGCGCTGACCTGGCAACGTTCATCGGCGCACACGCCGCAGCTCACGCAGGACTCCGGGTCGATCTGGGCGTAGTAGGCTGAGTTGACGGCCTCCGCGATGCCAAGCTCATTGATCGAACGCAGCACCCCGCAGCAGCAGCCGCAGCAGTTGCAGATGAAGTAGTGCCCTTCGGTGACATTGCTGGCCATGTGCACCAGGCCGGCCTCTTCCGATATGCGCAGGATCTCGTAGGCTTCGGCCTTGGTGATGGCCTTGGGAATCAGGGGGTGATTGTCGAAAATTCCCGGAACCGGGGCAATACCCAGGCAGACCTCCAGCGGCTTGTCGCAGCCTTTGTCCAGCAGGCGCTTCTCTGTCTTGCAGATGCAGGGGCTCACGCCGAAGGAGAGCCCTTTTTCGATCAAGGCCGACACCTTTTCGTAGGGCATGGCCTCCTGGTGGGCCTCGATCTTTTTCTCGACCGGAACGATCTGCATCAACTGCGGCTTGTTCTGGAAAAACTGCTTTCCGAAGACCGGGGCGTATTCCTCCCACAGTTCGGCCAATTCCCGATCCATGCGCTTCAACTGAAATTCATAGATGCCAAAAACCAAGGGAAGCGCACGGTAAACCTGGGTGGTTCCGAAGTCGATACCGAAGAGCTGCCCGTGATGCCACATGGCCTTCAGGCGTTCACCCAGACCTTCCAGCGGCCGGCCCGTGCGCTCGGCCACCTGCTCGGGGGTCTCGAAGTCGAGGCGCAGATCGCAAAACAGATCCGCCTCATCGGGGGTGAAGATCTTCTCCAGCAATCTGAGTTCCACGCCGCTTTCCGAAGGCGGAAAACCATTGGGCATGGTGTCGAGCGCCTGAGCCAGCTTGTGATAAACAGGGGCGGCCATCTTTCATCTCCTTTTTTTGATTATCCTTGATTCCCGGGGCCAAAGCCGAAGTAAAGACTATCGACCACCCCCTCCATCATGGCCGGCAGGGCCTGACCGAAAGCGCGCTCATGGACCAGCCCATCGATCACCAGCATGGAAAAGCCATGCACCATGGACCAGGCCGCCAGGGCCTTGGCCATGGGGTCGCCCCCATGCACGATGCCCTTGGCCTGGCAGGCCGTGATGGCATCCACAAGCGTCTGAAACGAGGTACTGGACGACACCTTCAGTGCCTCGGGGGTGGATTTCTGATCCTGCCACGGCCCGAACATCACCCGGTAGTGGGCCGGATGGGCCAGGGCGAATTCGATGTACCCGATCCCGCAATATTTGAGCCGCATCAGGGGATCGTCGGGATAGGCCGCCATGCGTCGGCGCATCTGGGCCACCATCAGGTCGAAGCCTTGCCGGGCCAGTTCGGCCATCAGGGCGCTTTTGTCCGCAAAGTGGCGATAGGGCGCGGCATGGCTGACACCGGCCCGGGACGCCACTTCGCGGATGGTCAGGGCACCGGCGCCTTTTTCCATGATCAGGGCCAGGGCGGCCTCGATGAGCGCTGCACTCAAGTTGCCGTGGTGATAGGTCTCGGATTTTTCCGGGAGGGGCATGCAAGATCCTTATGTTGACAATGTAAACATACCTATCAGGCAAATGTTGACGCTGTCAACATGGAAGTCGGGCAGCCATCCGCCCGCACAGGCAAAGCCCACCGATCAAGGGTGCGCGGGTTGCTGGGCTTGCAAGCCCGGGCCGAGGGTCACCGGAAAGGGCGGCGCCTGGGTCAGGGCCTTAAAGGCATCGGGCAGACGGGCGAAGTTGGCTCTGAAGGCTTGACGAAGCTGCTCCAGCTCGGCGGGCGGGTACAGGCGCCGGCCGGCCCGCATCACCGGTTGCAGCAAGGGGGTTGCCCCGGGAACCGGTTCGCGGCGCGCGGCGATTACATCCTCCCGGTAGCGCCCCTCCGGGTCCAAATGGCGGTACACCTGTTTTTCACCGGCCAGGGTGGCTTTGCCGGGGGAGTGCTTGCACACCGGCCGGCCATCGAAGCATACCATTTTATAGACCATGTCCAGAAAGGGGGCATCGGCCGAAACACCAATTTTGGTGCCGACCCCGAAAGCGTCGATGGGGGCCTCGTGCGCCAGAATCGCCGCCAGATCGTGCTCGTCCAATCCGCCGCTGGCCAGGATCTTCACCCCCTTAAAACCTCCCTGATCCAGGATGGCGCGCACCCGGCGGCTCAAGTCGATGAGGTCTCCGCTGTCCAGCCGGACCGCTTGCAAGGCCTCGCCGCGCTGCCGCATCTCCCCGGCCACCTGGACCGCATGCCGGGCACCCTGGAGGGTGTCGTAGGTGTCGATGAGCAGAACGGAGCGTTGGGGAAAGCTGCGCGCATATGCCCGGAAAGCATCGATCTCGCTGGCGAAGGCCAAGACAAAAGAGTGGGCCATGGTGCCGGACAAGGGGATGCCGAACTGTTTTCCGGCCAGCACATTGCTGGTGGTATCGAAGCCGGCCAGGTAACAGGCGCGGGCCGCGATCAGCCCGGCATCGGCCCCCTGGTCCCGGCGCAGCGAAAAGTCCATCAGACCGCGCCCGCGCGCCGCATGCACGCATCGCGCCGCCTTGGTGGCGATCAGCGAGGAGAAGCCCGCGGCGTTGATCAGGTACGTTTCCAGCAGTTGGGCCTGGATCAGCGGCGCGCTCACTTCGATA
>JAKAFO010000221.1 GCA_021819735.1 Deltaproteobacteria bacterium | reverse complement strand
TTAAATGCCGCTAAGGCCGCGCTCCGGGCGGCCTGGAAACTCGCTGCGCTCAAACAGTCCAGGCCGCTTTTCCTGCGCTGCGTCCAAGCGGCATTAAAATGGATGGCCAATGGTGCCCCGGAGCATCACCCGATCGCGCCGTGAAGGTGCTCCGAGCGTCTCATGTTTCCGGAATGGCCGGCAGATAGATGGCGATGGTGGTGCCGCTGCCCGGGAAGCTCTCCACATCGATGAATCCGTTGTGGTTGGCGATGATGCCGTAAGCGCTGGAGAGCCCCAGCCCGCGGTGGTTGAAGATGCCTTTGGTGGTGAAGAACGGCTCGAAGACCCGTTTGCGCACCGTGTCGTCCATGCCCACGCCCGTGTCGCGGACAGTGAGCCGGACGCACTTGCCGGGTCGCACGCCTTTAAACGATTCGCGCCCTTCGGCCAGTTCGAAGTTTTCGGTTTTGATGGTCACCCGGCCCTCTTCGGGGATGGCTTGCCAGGCGTTGAGCAGGACGTTCATGACGACCTGCTCCATCTGCTGGCGGTCGGCCTCCACGAGCCACAGGCCGGTCTGGTAGTCGCGGATCAACTGGATATCCTTCTGGCTGCGGGCAAAGGTGCGGGCCACCTCCTCGACCACCTCGTTGAGGTTTACCGGTCGCGCGCTGTACTTGCCCGATTGGGCGAAACCCAGCATCTGGCGGGTCAGCTTGGCCGCTTCGTCCACGCAGGATTCGATGCCCAGCAGATGCTCCCGCCGGGGATCGTCGTCGGCCAGGCTGCGGTGCAGCAGCGAGACGCGCCCCTGGATGCCCATGAGCAGGTTGTTGAACGAGTGGGCCATGCCGCCCGACAGGGTGCGCAGGGTGACCAGGCTTTCGGTCTGAAAGTAGTTCTGCTCGATGAGCTTCTGGGAGGTGATGTCCCGGATAATGTTCAAGGTCGCCGGCTGACCCTCCCATTCGATGCGCACGGCATTGACCTCGGCCCAGAAGGTGTCGCCCCGGCGCGTCACGATACGCAAGGGATACATGTTAAGAATCTTTTCGCCCTTGAGACGCTGCTCGTGGCGCTTGACGATGGTCTCGCGCTCTTCGGGATGCAGGTATTCCGTAAACGGGATCTTGTCCAGATCCTCGGCCAGCACGCCCCCCAGGGCCAGGGCTTTGGGATTGGCGAACTTCACCTTGCCGTCCTGCAACACGAAGATGGCGTCATTGGCGTTTTCCACCAGCATCCGATAAGAGTCCTCGGCTTGGCGCAATGCCTGCTGCAACTGGGTCACTTCGGCGCTTTTGCGCTCCAGCGCCAGGCGCTGGGCCTCTTGGGCGGCAGGTGTGGGAGGGGTTTGGGTCATATTCCCTTTTGGATGAGTGTAATGTTTTGGGCCAGGCGGCCGATAGTAGCTTAAGTTCATCTATATTATCGGCGCGTTCGGCGCAAGAGCTTGAAGACGTGGGTCTCGGAAACGGTTCCGGGGCCGGGGTTCGGCAAGCGGTTCGGGTATTTTCTGGTCAAGGCAGTGTCCAAATTTTATGAACCAAACCTTGTCGCTATACATCGTTCCGCCGGCACTTTCGCTGCTGTGTGCGCTCTATCTGGTGGTTCTGGCTTTGATCAATGGCCGGCACACCACCGAAAAGCGGCTCTTTGCCCTGGTTTGCTTCTGGTATTCGCTGCTCTCCCCGGTGTTCATCTGCCACCAATTGATCGACGACATGGCGCTGCTTCTGGTCATCGAACGCAAAGTGCACCTTTTTTATGTGTTCCTGCCGTTTGTGACCATCGCATTCGTCCACTACTTGCTCAAAATCCATCGCAACGACATCCTGCTGGTGCTTTTAGCCGTCAGCGCCCTTTTCAGTTGGACCACCCAAAGCGATTTTTACATAGTCGGTCTCTATAAATACAGTTGGGGTTACATCGCCAAGGGCGGACCGGCCTTCCAATTGTTCGGCATTTATGGCTTCGTGAGTTTGATCTACTCCGTGATCCTTTTCCGGCGGCGGCTCAAAGTGGAAACCGATCCGAAGCTGCGCGCGAAGTTTACCTATGTGGCCGCAGCGTTCGGTTTAGCGGCCGTTTTGACCTTTTTGAACATTCCGGCCATGCATGGGGTGGATTTCTATCCGCCCGGCAATTTCAGCTTCTTGCCCATGGCCATTCTGGCCTACGCCCTGCTCAAATACCGGGTGGTCCAGATCCGCAGCCTGCTGCAAAGCTCAGTGCTCAGGGCCATGCTCATTCTGATTGTCCTGGTGCCCAATTTGGTGATCTACGATCAGTGGGTTGCCGTTGCCGGTCAGATTTCCTCCGAGGCCCGTTTCATGGGTCTGATGGCCTGGTTCGCAGCCAACTATTTCCTCATCGTGCAAACCCGCAAACTGCTGGGCAAGCTGCTTTCAAAGAATCGGCGCCAACTGAGCCATGCCGAGACCAAGCTGATCAAGGAGATAATGGTGTTGAGCCAGGTCGAGCCGGTGTGCCGGAAGGCGAGCCTGGCCATCCGGGCCAATCTGCCCTTCGAGTGGGTGCGGATCTATGTGTGCGATGATGGCGCCGGACAAATCACCGATCCGGAGGGAGAGCGTCACACGCTGTCGGAAGCGTTGCGGTCGCAGTTACCGCACGTTCATGGCTGGATCGAGGACCAAGGTCCCAAGACACCGCCTCAAATCCAGCCCTTGACGCCTTTGCTGTCCATGTTGAAGGCCGACTGCATCGTGCCCCTGGTGCATGAAGGCAGCCCGGTGGGGTTGCTGGCCTTGCCCCACAAAGCCAATCGGCAACCCATCCACCCGGACGAGGCCGCTTTCATCGACAATATCTCCCAGCCGCTGGCCCTGGCCCTGTCCAATGCCATGATGTTCAGGCGGATTACCACTTTGAAAGACAATCTCCAGAATCGCACCGAGGCCTTGAGCAAGGAGATCGCGGAGCGCAAGCGCGCCGAGCGCTCGCTGCAAGCGGTCCAGGAAGAGCTGCGTCAAGTCAACTTCGACCTGGAAAAGGCGCTCCTGCAGGCCAATGAGATGACCTCCAAGATGGAGGTCAGCAACTATATCCTGACCAAGGAGATGGAGGAGCGCAAACGGGCCGAAGCGGCGTTGCGCGAAAGCGAGGCGATGCATCGGCTCATCGCCGACAACTCCACCGACGTCATCTGGACCATCGACATGACGGGGCGCTTCACCTACCTGAGTCCGGCCGTCCGGGATATCCTGCAATATACCCCCCAGGAGATGCTGACCCTTTCGATCCAGGATGTCTTGACACCGGCCTCCTACGAACTGGCCACCAAGGCCATAGCCGAGGAGCTGACGATACTGGGTACGCCCGAGGCGGTCTTGCGCAAGAGCCGCGCCACCGAAGTGGAGCAAGTGCGCAAGGATGGCTCCACGGTCTGGACCGAAGTGCACACCCGCTTCATCAAGGATGAGCAGCGCCGGATCAGCGGCATTCTGGGTGTGACCCGGGATATTACCGAAAGGCGCAAATCCGAGCAGGATCTGCTCTACATGGCCCATCACGATGCCCTCACCGGGCTCTACAACCGCAAGGCGTTTATCGAATTTCTGGAAAATGAGGTCAAGTATGCCCAGCGGTATGGCTCCGGATTGACCTTGCTCTTTTTCGATCTGAACCGCTTCAAGCAGGTCAACGATACCTTTGGCCATGAAATCGGAGATCGCCTGCTCATGGCGGTGGCCGAACGGTCAAAGGCGGCGTTGCGCGACAGCGATATCGTCTTTCGGTTGGGCGGAGACGAGTTCACCGTTATTCTGAAAACGCCCGAAGAGATCTCCGCCGAAAGCGTGGTGCGCCGCATTTTGGAAAATCTGGCGGAACCCTATCCCTTCGGCGACATCCGGGTGGATTTTGTATCGGCCAGTATCGGTATCGCCGTTTTTCCCCGGGATGGCCTGACGGCCGGCGAACTGATGAAAAATGCGGACCGTGCCATGTACGAAGCCAAGAAGAACAATGATGCCTGGCGCAGCTTTAGCCCCGCGATGATGCCGGCCGAGCGCTGCGCTTGACACCCTTGCCCCGGCTGGGCCATACTCGCCTCCCAGTATGCGCATCGAAACCGACGTCAATCTAAAAGCTTACAACACATTCGGCTTGCCGGCCACGGCCGAGACGCTGGTCCATATCTATAATGATGGGGATATCGACGACCTGTTGGCCCACCCCGTGTATGGGACGGCCCCCAAGCTGGTGCTGGGCGGCGGCAGCAACCTGGTGCTGAGCGGCGACCCTCTGGGCGTTGTCCTCAAGGTGGCGATCATGGGCCGGCGGCTGCTGCGCGAAGAGCCGGGCGCCTGGATCGTGGAGGCCGGGGCCGGCGAAGAGTGGCACGGCCTGGTGGCGTGGACCCTGGATCGGGGCTGGCCGGGGCTGGAGAACCTGGCCCTGATTCCCGGTAGCGTGGGCGCCGCACCGGTGCAGAACATCGGGGCCTACGGCGTGGAACTCCAGGCCCGTTTCGAGTCGCTGGATGCCGTGGATCTGCGCGACGGCCGCCGCTTCAGCCTGGATGCCGCGGCCTGCCGCTTCGGCTATCGCGACAGCATCTTCAAGCACCAATTGGCCGGTGGCTGCCTGATTACCCGCGTGCGGCTGAGGCTGCCCAAGCCCTGGCAAGCCGTGCTGGCGTATCCCGACTTGCGGCGGGATTGCCCGCCAAGTTGCGATGCCCACCGGATCTTCGATGCCGTCTGCGCCCTGCGCCGGGCCAAGTTGCCCGATCCCAAACAGTTGGGTAGCGCCGGCAGCTTTTTCAAGAATCCGGTAATCCCTCGCGATCGATTGGAAAGCGTCAAGGCCAGGGACCCCGGCTGCGTCTGCTATCCCCTGCCCGATGGACAGGTCAAGCTTTCGGCCGGTCGGCTCATCGAGGCCTGCGGCTGGAAAGGCAAGGCCATGGGCCGGGCCGCGGTCTATGCCAAACAAGCATTGGTGATCGTCAATCAGGGGGGTGCGACGGGGCAGGAGATTTTGGGCCTGGCAACGGCCATCCGGCAGAGCGTCTATGATCGGTTCGGCATTCGACTGGAGATCGAACCGGTCGTGCGCTGACCCATCAGGGAATATATGTTGCGCAGGCGTCCTCCGACTCCCAGGTGGTTACGCGGCTGACCCGGATGCCGTCGTGGGCCAGTTTGGGGGCCAGGGTCTCGGCGATATACACTGCGATTTTTTCCGACGACGGATTGCCGTCGAACAGATTCAGGTCGTTTAGAAATTTGTGGTCCAGGGTGTTGACGATCCCATTCACGTGGGCCTTGAGCTCGCCGAAGTCGATGAGCACGCCGGCCTCGTTGAGCCGCTCGCCGGACACGCACACTTCCACTTTCCAGTTGTGGCCATGCAGGTTTTCGCATTTTTTGGCCACCAGGCGCAATTGGTGGGCTGCCGCGAAGTGGGTCAGAATCTTGAGTTCGAACATGGGGATACCTTTCTAATTGACAGCCTTGGCGGAGGCGCCTTTGAACAGGTCCTTGAGGCGCTTGCCCAGCTTGGCATCCTCGAGGGCCGCAAACTCCTTGAGCAACGCTTCCTGCTTTTTGTTCAAATTGGTGGGGGTCTTGACGGTGACCTGGATGATCTGGTCGCCTTGCCGGCCCGTGCGCAGAGAAGGAATGCCTTCGCCCCGGAAGCGGAAGACATCGCCGAACTGGGTGCCCTTGGGGATTTCCAACGTCTTTTCGCCCTTGAGGGTCGGCACCGTGATCTCGGCGCCCAGGATGGCCTGCACAAACGAGATGGGGATCTGACAGATCACGTCGTTCTCTTCGCGCTTGAAGAATTCGTGGGGCTTGACGTGGATGAAGACATACAGATCGCCCGGGGGGCCACCCATGGCGCCGGCCTCGCCCTCGCCCGAGAGGCGCAGGCGCGAATTGGTGTCCACGCCGCCGGGAATCTTCACGGAGACGGTCTTGCGCACCTGGCGCTGGCCGCTGCCGTGGCAGCTTTTGCACGGCTTGGCGATGACCTGGCCGGCGCCGCGGCATTGGGGGCAGGTGGTGCGGATGGTGAAAAAGCCCTGGCTGCGGCCCACCTGGCCGGCGCCCCGGCACTGGGGACAAGTTTCGGCCTGGGTGCCGGCTTCGGCGCCCCGGCCTTCGCAATCGGCGCAGGTTTCATGCTTCTCCAGATCGATGGTGGTCTCGACGCCGAAGGCCGCCTCCATGAAGCTGATGCTCAAATCATAGCGCAGGTCGGCCCCCCGCTGGGCCCGGCTACGTCCTCCCCGGCGCGAGCTGAATCCGAAGAAGTCTTCGAAGATATCGCCGAAGCTGGAAAAAATGTCTTCGAAGCCGCCGAAGCCGGAGAAGCCGGAGCCTTCCAGGCCCTGGTGGCCGTAGCGATCGTAGATCTGGCGCTTCTGGGCATCGCGCAGCACCTCGTAAGCTTCGGCCGCCTCTTTGAAACTCTCTTCGGCTTCCTTGTCTCCGGGATTGCGATCGGGATGGTATTTAAGGGCGAGCTTGCGATAAGCGGTTTTCAGATCACCTTCCGAGGCACTTTTATCGACGCCGAGGACTTCGTAATAATCTCTTTTGCTGCGCATATCTGTTTCCGATTGATTCTTGTTGGATGTGTCCGGTTTGTGTTACACCTATCGGCGCTCGCAAGCCATCGCTTGAGCACAACCATTCATCTTTGGTATTGAAAACGCACTGGAATCTTAAGGCCGCCCCGTTTTAATCAAAGGCCAAACTTAATGCAAGAGCTTACTTTGTCAATGAAATCAAAGGAACTTCCCTTCGTGCGCGAGATGTTCGACCGGATCGCGCCCCATTACGACTTTCTCAATAGATTGTTGAGCTTACGGCGCGATGTAGGGTGGCGCCGCGTCCTTGCCGAGGCCCTGGCCTTACCGCCGGAGGCCAAACTGCTGGATGTGGCCTGCGGTACCGCCGATGTGGCCTTGGAGATCGACCGCCGCCTCGGTTCCGAGGCTGTGGTGGTGGGCGCGGACTTCTCCCTGCAAATGCTGCGCTCGGCCCGGCCCAAGGTGCTGAATGCAAAGGGTCGACCCCGGGTACACCTGGCCGCGGCCGATGCCTTTGCCCCGCCCTTCCGGGACAACAGCTTCGATGCCGTGACCATCGCCTTCGGCATCCGCAACATCCAGGACAAGGCCACGGTGCTGGCGCGCTTTCTGGATCTGCTCAAGCCCGGCGGCCAGGTGGCGGTGCTGGAGCTGGCCACTCCCGAAGCGGGGATGCTGCGCAACCTTTATCTCTTTTACTTCAATCGCCTGCTGCCCCTGCTGGGACGCATTTTCTCCAAGCACAGCTTCGCCTACAGCTATCTGCCCGCATCGGTGGCCCAATTCCCCCCGGCCGCCACCTTCGCCCAACTGATGCGCGCCGCGGGGTTCGAGCAGGTGCGCTACCGCAAACTGACCCTGGGGATCGCCGTGCTGTTCGTCGGCCGCAAACCCCAAAGCCCGTCCCAAGGAGCGTGAGGTCCATGGCCAATGAAAACACCGGACTGCTGATCATGCGCCTGGGCCTGGCCGCCAGCCAATTGACCTTTGCCGTGCCGCGCCTGCTGCGGGGCAGCCCGGCCTGGATGCCGGTGGGCAAGGAGATTCCATTTTTCAGCGCCGCCTTTCCCGACGCGGCCGTGGGGCTGGCCGTGCTAGCGATCCAGATCCTGGCCAGCGTGGGCTTGCTCAGCGGCTATCTCTTCCGTCTGAGCAGCGCCCTGCTGGCGTCGTTCTACGCGCTGCATGGTCTGAATTTTCTCAACGGCGGCTACCGGACCCTTTCCATGTATGCCGGCGTGCTGGCCTGCGTCTGCCTCGGCCTGGCCCTGTCCGGGCCCGGACGCTATGCCGTGGCGGTCAAAATCGAATCCAAAGGGTAGGACTTGCGAACATGGCCGATGACATCCTGATCTACAATCGCATCACCCGCCGGATCGATGTGGAGCGCGTTTACGGCGGTCAGTGGATGACGCTCTTTTACGGACGGCCCTGGGGCCGGGCCATCACCAACCGCCTGTTGTGCCGCCATCCCCTTTCCAGACTCTACGGCGCCATCCAGCGCAGCGGCCTGAGCCGCGGCAACATCGCAGACTTCATTGCCCAATACGGCATCGACCTGGGCGAGGCCATCGTGCCGCCCGGGGGCTTTGCCTCGTTCAACGATTTTTTCATCCGGCGGCTCACCCCCGCGGCCCGGCCCGTGGACCCCGACCCGACAGCCTTGATCGCGCCCGCCGACAGCCGCCTGCAACTCTTTGCCATCGAAAACCACACGCGCCTGACCATCAAGGGCGCCGCCATGACCCTGCCCCAACTGCTGGGCCGCCCGGCCCTCGACCCGGGGTTCGAAGGCGGCCAGTGCCTCGTCTTCCGTCTGGCCCCTTGCGACTACCACCGCTTCGGTTATGTGGACGACGGCCGCCAGGGCCCCGTGCACGCCATCGACGGCCCCCTGCACTCGGTAAGTCCGCTGTCGCTGCGCCACAAGCCCAACGTGCACGCCACCAACTACCGCCACTGGTGCCTGGTGCAGAGCCCGCGCCTTGGCACCCTGATCCAGATCGAGGTGGGCGCCATGATGGTGGGCAGCATCGTCCAGCACCAGCCCCTTGGCGGCCCCTGCCGCCGCGGCCAGGAAAAAGGCTACTTCCAGTTCGGCGGATCGACCGTCATCGTGATCCTGCCACCCGGCCGGGCAGTCATCGACGCCGACATCGCCGAACATTCCGCCCAAGGCATCGAAACCCTGGTGCGCTATGGGGAGCGGGTGGGCTCCCTCGCGCGTTGATCGGCTTGGCCGAACAAGGGCATCATCTAATGGACCTATAAAAGACCCTAAGACCCTCAATTATGCAATAATAGTCCTAATAAAGACTATTATAAAATTGTTGACGAGTTGCGCTTAAACAATATAGTGATCCTTATTAAGCCTATTAATGCATAATAGTAGTATTAATAGCCTAATTTGAATCTATTGTTGCGAACTGTCGTCGGACGCGCTCCTTATGATGAATTACTACGA
>JAKAFO010000220.1 GCA_021819735.1 Deltaproteobacteria bacterium | reverse complement strand
ACACCAGCCGCATCGTCAAGGACGGCAAGGAGTTGAGCCGCAAGGAGCTGACCGCCTGGACCGTGGAGAACGCCAAGGTGCCGGTGATCGCCGCCTCGGAAGTGGATGTGGAGGCCGGGGCCCTTTTTTCCATCGTGACCTCGGAAAACGCCATGGGGAAAATGGCCGCCGAATCGGCTATCGATATCCTCAAAGGCGCGGAACCCAGCCAGGTGTATAAGATGAGCAAAAAGGGCAAGCTGGTGATCAACGCCAAAACCGCCAAGAAATACAAGGTGGAGTTCCCCTACGATATTTTGTCCACCGCCGAGAAGATCTACGAATAGCCCTACCTTTTATATTGTGGCCAAGCCCATGCGCCGCACCCCGACCGGGTGCGGCGTTTTGTTTGCGGGCAAACCGAGCAGGTCAAAAAAGCCATATTTCACTTGCCAAAACCCAGGCGGGGTCATACCTTGAAGCCCATTTTGAACCGCGCCCGATTCCGGGCGGTACCATGAACGGGAGGATTGCATGTCGAAAGAGCGAAAGGTCAGCGAAACCAAGCTGGTGGTGTCCCATCTGGTAATGCCGTCGGACACCAACCCGGCGGGTAACGTGCATGGCGGCGTCATCATGAAGCACATCGACAACACCGCCGGTATCGTGGCCTATCGCCACGCGCGGGCCAATGTGGTTACGGCCTCCATCGACCGGCTCGATTTTCACCACCCGGCTTTCGTGGGCGAACTGTTGACCTTCAAGGCCAGCCTCAATTACGTGGGCCGGTCGTCCATGGAGATCGGCGTGCGCGTGGAGGCCGAAAACCTGCTCAGCGGGGATGTGCGCCACGTGGCTTCGGCCTACCTGACCTTCGTGAGCCTGGATGAGAAGTACAAGCCCAAGGAGGTCCCCCCACTGACCTTGGAGACCGATGAAGAGTGCCGCCGCAACAAGGAAGCCATGTCCCGTAGCCAGATGCGCCGGCTGGAGAAGCAGAAAGAGAAGATTCCCGTTAAGTGTTGAGTAGAGAAGATGATGTTCAAAGTCGATATGCACGTGCACACGGTGCTGGGCGGCGATTCGGCCATCCGTCCCGCGGAGGTGGTGGCCCAGGCGCGCCGGGCGGGCTTGGACGGCCTATGCATCACCGAGCACCACTCGTATGATTTGAGTCAGCCGTTCGTGCGTATCGCCCAGCAGGAGTGCTTCCCCATCTTCCGGGGCTTGGAGTATCGCGCCGCCGAAGGTCACCTGTTGATTTACGGCGTGCGCGCCGGCAAAGGCGAGTTCCCGCCGGGCTTGCCCATGCAGACCGTGCTGGAGTGGGTGGTGCGCCGGGGCGGCGTGGGCGTGCCGGCCCACCCCTACCAGCCCGGCATGGTGGGCAGCGCCCTGGGGGATCGGGTACTCCAGCTCACTGGCCTGGTGGCCATCGAAACCCTCAATGGCAGCCTGCCGCCGGAGATGAACCAATTGGCCCAGGATGCGGCTCGCCAGTTGGGCGTGGCCGGCATCGGCGGATCCGACGCCCACGGCATTCAGGCCTTGGGAAAAGCCTATACCTGTTTCCCCTCCCCGATTGCCGGCGAAGCGGAGTTGGTGCTGCTGCTACGCGCCGGAGAATATTTTGCGCGCCAAGCCTGACGCGTCATTTTTAGTTTAATTAGCTGAAATAAAGTGTAAAATTCTTTTCTTATAAATCGAACACTCGCTCAGAAATATTTCCTGCTCATCTTGACGGACGGCCAATCGTTCATATAAGTATGAACCAACTTCAGTATTTGTTCTGCTTTACATCAAATGTAGGCGCTGCATTCAGCATAGAAGGGAATCGTGAGAAGCAAGGCCGAGTATACGCTTTAGCATCTAACTTTTTCGTGGGTATTCCGTTCAATTTCAACCTGTAAACCGAACGTGCCGGAAGCAAAGCCGGACGGCTTATGGGGATTCATCCAACCATACAAACCAGAGGGGGAAAGATTATGGGCATTCGTACCGTTGAGGAGTACAAGCAAAGTCTGCGCGATGGCCGAAGAGTCTATATCAGCGGCGAACGGGTGGAGGACATCACCAAGCACCGCGTTCTGGGGCTTACCGTGGATACCATCGGCGCCGCTTATGAACTGGCTCAAAAGGGCGACCAGAAGACCAGGGATCTGCTCATCGCCAAACACCCGGAAACGGGTGAACCCATCAACCGTTTTTATGTAACCCCCAGAACGCCCGAGGATCTGGCCAACCGCACCAAGGCCATTCACACCTTGATGCGCCTGACCGGCGGCCTGCCCTTCGGCAAGGACATCGGCACCGACTGCCTCAACGCGGCCATGGCCGTGGCCAAGCAGATGGGCAACAAGCAGTACGAGGCCAATGCCAAGAATTTCCTCGAGCACCTGCGCAAGAACGACCTGCACACCTGCGGCGCCATCACTTGCGTCAAGGGCGACCGCGGCAAGGAGCCGGCCCACCAGAAGCATCCCGATTACTACCTGCACGTGGTGGATAAGAACAAGGAGGGCATCTTCGTCAAAGGCGCCAAGATCCACATCACCAGCGCGCCGGCGGCCAACGAAATCATGGTGGTGCCCACCCGCCAGATGCGCGAAAACGAGGCGGACTATGCCGTCAGCTTCGCCATCCCGGCCAACACCAAGGGCATCACTTTTATCTGCCGCAACGGCCGCGGCCCCTGGTCGGACAAGGAGTTCCACGCCGACCGGCCGGTGCGCGAGCTCACCGAGGCCATGATCGTCTTCGACAACGTCTTCGTGCCCTGGGACCGCGTCTTCATGTGCGGCGAGTGGCAGCACTCCATGAATATCGCATACACCTTCGCCACCTTCCACCGCTTCACGGCCATCAGTTACAAAGTGCCCAACGTGGAGGTCATGGCCGGCTGCGCCGTGGCCATGGCCAAGTACAACGGCCTGTTCAAGGTGAGTCACATCCGCGAGAAACTGGCCGACATCGCCGCCTACGTAGAGACCTTGCGCGCCCTGGCCGACGCGGCGGCCATGAAGCCGGTCATGTTCGGCGACATCGCCGTGCCCAACCCGCTCATCGCCAACATGGCCAAGCTGCATTTTGCCAGCAAGTACCACGAGTTCGTCAAGCTGATCCAGGACATCGGCGGCGGCATCCTGGCCACTTCGCCGGATAAGAAAGACTGGGACAACCCCGAGATCCACGACTACCTGGAGCATTACCTGGGCGGTTCGGCCGATTACTCCACCGAAGAGCGCATGCGCATGATCCATGAAACCATGCGCCACGTGGCGTCCCACGAGGCCGCCTTCCACGAGGTGACCACCGTGCACGCCGAAGGCTCCATGGCAGCCCAGAAGATGATGATCCTGCACGAGTCGCCGTTGAAGAAGTACGAAATGCGGGCCAAGATCGCCGCCGGCATTCTGCCCATCGGCACGCCCGTCGATTAACGGCCTGTTGCAAGACAGCGCCGGGTTTTATGCGCCCCTCTTCATTCCGTGAGGAGGGGCGTTCTTTTTCAGCCTTCGCCTAAGATATCGCTGCTCTGGAAATCGTTTTGGATGGTGGCCAGGAGCTGCGCATGGAGCGGTTCGGTCAGACCCAGGGTGCGCTTCAAGGCGCCGGCCAGGATTTCGTCTTCGAGATGATCGGAGAGGGGGTGGTTGCTCAGCTTGTGGCTGAGGTAGTCGCCATACGCCACCAGGTTGGCCAAGGGGCCGTATTGGGGTGCCTGGGCAGGGGTGTGATGGTACTGGGCGCAGAACTGGGCCGTTTCGGGCATGCGCCATTTCTCCATCAACAACCGGCCCAGGGTGCCGTGGTCCGTGCCGAGCAGTTCCTTTTCGGCCACCACCGTGGTGAGCTTGTCGATGGTTTTCAAGCGCTGGATCTCTTTGTATTTCTCGTCATCGAGCATGAGGATGACCAGTTTGCCGATATCGTGCATGATGCCGGCGATGAACGCCTGCTCGGGATCTTCATGGCCCAGGCTCTCGGCGATGCGTCGGCAGGCCATGCCGGTCTCGACCGCGTGCTGCCAGAGAAACTGCCCATAGGTGTTCATGACACTGCGGTTCTTGAAAAAATAGCCGCGGGTGGAAGCGGCCAGGATCAAGCTCTTGGTGGTCTTCACGCCCAGACGGGTCAAGGCCTGGCGCAGGGAGGCAATTTTCTGATACCCGCCGTACAACACCGAATTGCTTACCTTGATGATTTTGGCCACCAGGGCCTGGTCCTGGGCGATGGTCTTCTCCACCTCTTCCATGGAGGCATTGGGCTTGGCCAGGGTTTCCAGGGTGCGTGCCGCCAGGGCCGGGAAGGGCGGTAGATCGTCGATGCGCTCGACCATGCGGAACAGGTTGCGGGGCGTGCTGTCGCCATCGGCCAGGGGGTCGGTGCCCGGCAAGACCACCGCTCCGGCCGGGGCCGCGGCCCCCTGGTCCGCCGTTTTGGCCAAAACCGATTTGTTGCCGGGGCTGAGCATCCATGCCAGCAGCTCCAGATAGTGATGGGGCGTCAGGCCGGTGTAGGCGTTTTGGGTGTAGACGTAGCAAAACAGGGCCAACTGGGGCGTGCTGAGGATGGGGAACAGGCCGCACTCGCCCTTGGGCGGCAAGGCCGTCCACTGGCCGATGAGCTGGGAAGGAAAGATCCGGCCGAAAAAACCGATCCCCGAACGCTGCACGGCCTGAAACACCGGGTCCTGCTGGATGGCGCCCAGGTCGCCCTTGAAGTTCTTCTGGCGTACGTTGCGGTTGGCTTCGATGGCGATGGCCTTGCAGTGAACGATGCGCGACTCCCTGGCGCTCAAAATCAGGATGCCGTCGTAGAAATTTTTACAGAAGGCAATGACGGCTTCGAGCTTTTTCAGGGTCTCCTCTGTGGAGAGCGCGCTCTTGAGCGCCTGCTTGTAGGCCACGAACAGCGGGTCGATGGCCGGCGCGGCGACCGCCGCGGGCACCGGGCCGGTTTCCGGCAATGGCCACAGACGCAGGGTCTCGGAGGCCAGTTGGGCCTCGATGAGCCGCATCGCGCGGTGGCTCTCGAAGGGGGCCGTGGCGATCAAGTGGCGCGCGGCAACGGGCTGGGCGGTCAAATGGGCCAGGACGCGCTCTTCCCAGCTCGCGCCCTCGGGAGCCGGCCCTGGCGCGTTCAGTCCCACGGAGCGCTCTAAGCTGATGATGGACTTTTCAAAATTGCGCATCTCGTCGGCTTGGGAGAGCACCGAGATCGAAACGGAACCGGCGGCGAGTTTGATGCCGGCCCCGTCGTCATCCACCACCGCGTCGGTGAAGTTGAAGGTCCCACTTTCCATGAGGAACAGCTCCAGGAGTGCCTCCTGGATGCCCATTTCCAGAATCTTGCGAATGGCCGTCAAAGGGAATAACTTCAACTCGGCCAGGATCTGGCGCACCCGCATGCCGGTTTCCTTACGGATCTGCCGAATGCGTTGCTCCTGGGCCGCGTCGATGTGTTTGCGGAAACGCAAGACGCGCAGCATTTTTTCGTCGCCCCCGGCCGAGTGGGCATCCAGCAGGAAGCCGTCCTTGAAATCCAGCGTCAAAAGCCGGTTGGCGCTCGATACGGACAGCACGCCGTTCAAACTCAACTGGGACAGGAACATGAGCGCATCGGCGGGATGGTATTTGCTCAGGTCTCCTTGGAAGATCATATGCTTTTCCCGTTCATTTCAAATTGTGCCGCTGGCAGGAACCCAGTTTGACACTTGCCGCTTTTGTTAAGTGCTTCCTATATTATTGCCTTGTTATTAATAAAGTTAAGGTCAAAATGATCGCCTTGACCTGGGCACGCCAGGGTGCTATGAAACCGAGCAATCGTTCGGTTCGGAAATCAACGACAGGCAGCGAAAGTCCGGGTTTCGGCCCTTCCCAGGCCACTTGCTGGGCTGGACCTCAGCCCTTCCCCATCAAATCACTCAAGGAGGAGATTCAATGAAGATCGAGGATGTCAAAAAGATCGTCGTCGTCGGCGCCGGCAACATGGGGCACCAAATTTCCCTGCAATGCGCCATTTTTGGTTTTAAAGTGGTCTGCACGGATGTCAAGGAAGAGGTCCTGAAAAAAGCCGAGGCTTTTGTGGACAAATACCTGCCCGGCCGCGTCGAAAAGGGCAAGATGACCGCCGACCAGGCCAAGCAGATTCGCGCCAACATCAGCTTCTCGTCCAACCTGCAGGAAGCCTGCAAGGATGCCGACTATGTCATCGAAGCCATCCTGGAGATCCTTGATCTCAAGCGCAAAGTGTTCGCCAATCTGGACCAATGGTGTCCGCCGCACACCATTCTGGCCACCAACAGCTCGTTTATCGTCAGCTCCCGGATCGCCGATGCCACCAAGCGTCCCGGCAAGGTGTGCAACCTGCACTTCTTCAACCCGGCCCTGGTGATGAAGCTGGTGGAAGTCGTTCAAGGCCCCCACACCTCCGATGAAACCATCCAGGTCTCCATGGATCTGTGCAAGAAGATCGAAAAGGTGCCCGTGCACCTGAAAAAAGAGGTCGACGGCTTCCTGCTCAACCGCATTTTCAGGGCCATCGGCCGCGAAGCCCATTGGATCCTCGAGATGGGCGTGGCCTCCGTGGAAGATATCGACAAGGCATGCGTCTACGGCGCCGGCCACCCCATGGGCCCGTTCCGCCTCAATGACCTGACCGGTATCGACCTGAGCTACATCGCGATGGTGGAAGCCTTCCGCGCCACCGGCGACCGCACCCAGTTGCCTCCCCCCAGCCTGGTGGAAAAGTACGTCAAGGGCGAATACGGCGAGAAGACCGGCAAAGGCTGGTACGACTACACCAAGAAGAAATAACGCCTCCCGCCCCAATGGGCAGAACTATACCTGCCGCCCGAACCCGGTGCTTGCACCCGGTTTGGGCGGTTCTTTTTTAAAGTTATCCCTTTCATCCGGCGATATAATGGACCGGAGCCCTGCGAAGGGCGGAAAGCCTTAACTTAAATATTGGGAGCAATTATGAAGTTTTTCAACATGGCATTTTTAATGGTTTGCATGCTGACCATAACACTGGTCGGCAGCGGCGCCATGGCCGCCGACCTGAGCGGCAAAAAAGTGGTGGCGGTGGCAAGTGTGCATCAATCCAAGGCCGCAGAGACAGGCTACCTGTTGGTCATGGACGGCCTCAATGAAGCTTTCAAACCGGCGGGAATCACCCCTGTTTACCAGTGGGCGGAAATGACTTACCTGCCCACGGACGAGGAAAAGGCCAAGGCGGGTGATGCCGCCATCGCCAAGGCGCGGGCAGCGAAACCGGACCTGATCATCATATTGGGAGATGATGCCTTGAAGTTCGTGGGTGCCAAAATCGACGACATCCCCATTGTATTCGCATACATCTGGGGAGCGCCGAATGCCCTGGGCATGCCCAAGGACAATGTCACCGGCATCGTCCGAACTTCTTATGCCGCGGATATCTGGCGCATGACCAATAAACTGTTTGGGGTCAAGACCGTGGGCATGCTCAGCAAAGGCAGCACCTCCATGGAAGGCATCAAGAAAGTCCTCGAAGGTCGCGCGCCTTTTCTGGAAAAAGAGTCGGGGGTTCTGTTCAAGGACATGATCCTTTGCGAAACCTTCCAGGAATGGGAAAAAGCGGTAACCGCCTTCCCCTATGACTTCTTGTATTTGGCCGACACCAGCCGCATCGTCAAAGACGGCAAGGAGTTGCCCCGCCAGGAACTGGTGCGTTGGACAGTGGAAAACGCCAAGGTCCCCGTCATCGCCGCCGCGGATTCGGATGTGGAAGCCGGCGGGCTGCTTTCCATCGTGACCTCCGAGAAGGCCATGGGTGCCTTGACCGCTGAGACCTCCCTGGAGATCCTCAATGGCGCGGCTCCCAGCCAGGTGTACAAGCAGAGCAAGAAGGGCAAGCTGCTGATCAACGCCAGGACCGCCCAGAAGTACAAGGTGGAGATACCCTACGATATTTTGTCCACCGCCGAAAAGATTTACGAATAGCCGCCACCGAAATAGTTTATCTTTGCCCATAACGGGCAACGCGATTATCCGCCGCTCGCTCCGGTCTTCGGCCCGGAGCGAGCGGTGTTTTTTTTCTAAAGTCTGCCTTTCATTTGGCGATAGTGTAAGGGCGGGAGAACAACCATGGAACCTGTTGCTGTTCAGTTTTTCGTCCATCCCAAAAAACCATATTGCGCAAAGCGGATCGATCCAACGAGCATCCGATAAATTATCGCTTTAACAAGGGGGACAACGTATGAAAATCTCTAAATGGGCATCTTTGATGGTGTGTGTTCTGACGATGATTCTTTTTGGCAACGGCGCCATGGCCGCCGACCTGAGCGGCAAAAAAGTCGTGGTGGTTTCGGGCGTGGCGAAGGAGCGGTACGAGGCCACCAATTATCATCTGTTTTATAACGGCATCAATGAGGCCTTCAAGGCGTCGGGCATCAAACCCGTTTACCAATGGGCGGAGATGACCTACATGACCACGGACGAGGCCAAAACCAAAGCGGGCGATGTGGCCATCGCCAACGCCAGGGCCGAAAAACCGGATGTGATCATCGTCCTGGACGACGATGCCCTGAAGTTTGTCGCCGCCCGCATCGACGACATTCCCATCGTGTTTGCATATGTTTTCGGCGCCCCGAGCGATTTGGGCATGCCCAAGGACAATGTCACCGGGATTATCCGCGCTTCGTATGCCGCCGATATCTGGCGTCTGGGCAACAAGCTGTTCGGGGCCAAAACCGTGGGGTTGATCAGCAAAAACAGCGGCCCCATGCAGGGCGTCAAAACTGTCCTGACCGGCCGGGCACCGTTTATCGAAAAGGAGGTCGGCGTCCTTTACAAGGATATGTTCCTGTGCGAAACCTTCCAGGAGTGGCAAAAAGCGGTGACCGAATTCCCCTATGACCTCATCTACCTGGCCGACACCAGCCGCATCGTCAAGGACGGCAAAGAGATGACCCGCCAGGAGTTGACCGCCTGGACCGTGGAAAATGCCAAAAAGCCGGTATTCGGCGCCACCGAAGCGGAAGTGGAATCCGGCGCGCTGCTCGCCATCGTGACC
>JAKAFO010000219.1 GCA_021819735.1 Deltaproteobacteria bacterium | reverse complement strand
ATGATCCTGTCGGTGCTGGCGGTGCTGGGATTTGTCACGGGCATCACCTATCAGCTCTCCAATTACGCCCAGGGCCAGGAAAAGGCGCGCCGCGCCGCCGCCGAGGCCCAGATCAAGGAGGCGGCCCAGCGGGCGCGCGACGGCGTGATCCAGGAGATCAAGATCAACGTGGAGGCCACCAAGGTCACGGTCGAAGCCATCGCCCAAAAGCTGCAATCGGCCTCGCTCCTGGATGTGGGGTTGCCGCTGGTGACCATCAAAAGCGGCGGTTCGGTGGAGTTCGAAGAGACCATGGCCTTTGCCAAGGGCTCGCCGGACATGTGGCAACGCTACGCCCAATGGCTGGCGACGGTGCCCGAGGCCAAGGCGGCCGCCTGCCTGACGGTGACCCTCAACGCAGGACATTACTACGATGCCGGGCTGCTGCTGGCCTATCTGCTCACCAGCGCGGCCACGCGGGATGAACTGCTTCCCATCGTGGACAGCCACCAGGCCTGGCACACGTTTGCCGCCGAGCCGATCTTCCTGAAAAATTTCCGGCCCCAGACCGGCCGCCTGCGCTATGTGCTCTTTTACAGCGGCCCCTCCCAAAAGCTGCTGGCCTTCGCCGACGCCGAAGCCTTTGCCCAGCAGTTGATGACCCTGCACCGCCTGGGCCGGCACGCGATGCTGGAAGGTCTTTTTAACGCCCAGCACACCGATCCGGTGGCGGCCTTGCGGCCGGTGTTTCCCTCCGTGCAAGGGGCGGTCTTCGCCACCGACCGCTGTGACGAACTGGTGCGCCGCATGATCGAACAGCAACTGCCCGTGGCCGTGGCCGCGGCCGGCCCCCGGCCCTACGTGGCCAAGCTGACGCGCATGATCCAGCTCGCGGCGACCGACCGGTAAGCCATTCTCGTTTCTCCTAAAGATCAGGCGCTCCGCGCCGATATTTTATCATCGATAGGGACGCCGGTCCCTTGGCCGTGGTTTTTCCCGCATCTTTCAAATCGAGGAACCGCTTCAAATGAGACGCATGCTTCTGATCGCCGTAGCCCTGTTTTGCTCGCTGCCCCTGGCCCACGCCGCCGATATCGGCAAATTCATCGTTCCCGACAACCGCCTGAAATGGACCCGGGAGGCCTCCCTGGACAAACAATTGGGTGTTCAGGTGGTCCGGGTGCGCGACCCCCAGGGGGCCGAGATTGTGATGATATTGCCCCTGGAAGGCAGCGAGGCCCCCAAGGGCAAGACCATGGAGACGGTGCAGCGGCAGCTCTCCAAGGCCGGACCCGGCGTGAAGTTGGACGAGGCCGTGCGGCTCAACCTGGGCGACCGGACCTGGCACGGGGTCGGCCGGGAGCAGGCTGGATTCGTACATTACCACGGCGCGGTGAACAACGGCCGCCTGGTCTATGCGGTGGATCTGCGGGTGCCGGCGCCGGGCGGCTTTTCCGATGCCTTCAAACGGTTTTTGGCCGAAGTCAAAATCCAACGGGTGGTGGCGTCGACCCAGGCCGCCGCCCTCATGACCCAGGGCAACCAGTTGCTCAACAAGAAGGACTACAAAGAAGCCCTGGCGCGCTTCGATCAGGCCGCGGCCAAGGACCCCCGGAGTCCGGAGGTCTATTACTTCCGGGGCATGTGCCACAAGCGCATGAAGAATTACACCGCCGCGCGCCAGGACCTGGACAAGGCCATCGCCATGAAAAAGAGCCCCGATTTCATGGTCGAGCGCGCCGACGTGGAGATCGGCGCCCAGAATTATAAGGAAGCCTTCGTCTGGCTGGAAAAGGCCCTGGCCGAAGACCCGGAGAGCGACCAGGCCTACCGCTACCAGGGAAAGGCGCTCTATTATGCCGGTCAAACCGAAAAATCCATCGCCGCCTACGAAAAATCGCTGGCGCTCAACCCGGCCGACGGCAGCGCTCGGGCCTCGCTGGTCAAGCTCCAGTCCGCCGTCCGCAAGGACACCCCCGCGGCCGTGGCCCAACTCCAGGCCTACCGGGCCTATCATCCGGGCAACCCCTATGCCGACGAGCTCAAACAGGAGATCCTGAAGGTCGATCCCAAGGCCAAGATCGGCGACACCGTTGCGGCTTCGTCCCAGGCGCCCGCGGCCCGGCCCGAGCCTGCGACCGTTGCGGCCAAAAATGAAAAGAGCCCGGTCGGCGGCAAAGAGAAGATACCCGTACCCGGGGCGGCCGCCAAGGTGCAAACACCAGCGCCGGAGGCCGCCGTACCGGCCGTCGAGGCCGTCGCGCCGGCGAGCGACGCGGAAGCCCAGGCCGCCTTCAAGGATCTGCCGTCCCTGCCGCCGCTCTCGTCCATGCTGGCCAAGGCCAAGGCCTCGCCCGTGGCGCCGCAACTGGACCCGGGCGCTTTCAGCCAAATGCAGTATCTGGGGGCCGTCTCGGCCGTGAAGCTGGCCATGGAAGAGCTGGTGGGGCCCATGAGCCCGGCGGCCAAGGAGAAGTTCGAGACTCAGTGGGCCGCCATCTACGACTACCCGGCCGATGCCTGCGTCACCTATCTCAACGCGGCCTCGCCGCTGCTGGGCGAAATCCTCTCCCTGCGCGGCGCGATGATGAAAGTGATCCAGGGGTACGACAATTTCATCAACCAGGCCCGGATGGCCCGCTTTTTGGGCAACCACGCCGCGGCCCACGACGCCATGCGCCGGGCCGGCCAGCACGCGGCCCTGATGCAGGCCCTCAAGCGCCGCAGCGACGAGGCCGTGCAAGCCCTGACGGCCCTGGGCGAACTGCCCGACGCGGCCCTGATCAAGGCCCGCGCCGCCGAGCAGTACAACGGCGCCCGCAGCCTGCTCGCCAACCTGGACAAGCCCCTGGCGCTCTCCGGCGAATACGAACCGGCACCCTATCAATCCATCCAGGACCCCTATGACGGCGGCCGGAGCCGGGAACCCGACGACCGCATCGTCCGCACCGAATTGGACGACGATTATGACCCGATCACCTATTACCAACCCCTGAAAAGCATGGGCGCCAACCTGGTGCTCATGTACGTCTGCGAGACCGACACGGAGGGCGACAAGAGCTCCTCGCTGCAACTGTTCGAAAGCCAGGGCGATGGTGTCTTCGTCACCTACGGCGGCGGCAGCGATCTGACCAAAACCGTGCTCCAGCTCACCGAGGATGGCTACCGGAAGACCGAATACACCCTCGGGCCCAAGCAGTTGTCCGAAGAGAACAACGACTTTTCCGAGCGGGCGGCGGCCCTGATCGCCAAGGGCAAGCTGCCCCAGGTGGAACTTTCCCGCAATATCCGCTCCCGGACCTTTTATGCCACCCATGTGCAGTACCAAAAGCCGCCCACCGATGACGAATTCAACTGGAAGAGCTGGGAGAGTGAGCTCCGGAAGAACGAAAAAGCGTTTCTGGAAGAGTTCCAGGCCGAACGGCTGGCCTTCGAGACCCTGGCCCCGCAAATGGGTTTCCCCCAAGCGGTGCCGGCCGAGCACATCTTCTGGGTGCTCGAACGCACGGAGCCGGTGAACCAGCACCCGACGGGCCAGAACCGCACGGCGCTCTCCGCCGAGAATCCGCGGGCCGAAGCGGTCTACATGCAGGTGCTCAAGCGCAAAGACGGCATCGAACCCTGGCCCACCGTGGAATCCACACGGCGGACCGAGGTCTCTGAAAGCGGCGTGGCCCATGTGGACCAATGGACGGTGTTCGACGGCGGCCGCAACGACAAGCAGATCTGCGATCAGATGACCATCGCCTACAACGTGAATTGGACCTCGCCGCCGCCGGTGATCGCCCAGGCCGGCGGGCGCTTTGAGATCACGATCACGGCTGGTCGCGACGTTCAACCGCCGCGACACGGCGAGCTGATGCCCTCCCAATTTGCCGATCTTGCGGTCTCGGTCAAACCCGAGGTGCTGGAAAAAGGCGGCAAATATCATGGCCACGGCGGTGACAGTGTCAGCGGCCGCTTGCTCTCCCGGCATCTGACCGCCGGCCCCGGCAAGGTCAGCCAGACCACCACGCTGCAGTGCCCCCTGGAAGGGCTTTACGGCGAGTACGCCAAAGTCAACCTGGTGATGGCTTCGCAAGCCATGGCCTCCCTGGGGGCGTCCGGCATCCGCTATTACTACAAGCGCCAGATCATGACGCCCGAAGAGGCCACGGCCCTGAGTGCCAAAATGGGAGACAACCTGGAGACGATCGCCCGCAAGGATGCGGCCGGCGCGAAGCAAAAGCCGGCAGTCCCGGCCCAGGACAAAGAGCGGCAGCAGGCGCTGAAAGAGGCTGTCGATTTTCACAAGACCAATATTCTTTACGAAGAAAAGCGGGTCCGGCAGTATCAGCAGGATTTGGAAGCGGCCCTGAACGAAGTGCAGCAGAGCGGCGGCCCGCCCACCGAGGCGCAGCAAAAACGCATCGCGGCCCTGCGTTTTAACATCATCAACGCCAAATCCAATGCCATCGCCGAGCAGGACAACATCAACGAGCTCGAAACCGGCATCTACCAGCGTTCGGAGACCCCCTTCGACAGCATGGCCCGGGTCCAGTTCCGGCAGAACATCGAAAAGAACATCCGCAAGATCGAAGGCCTGGAGACCCAGAACGAGCTGGCCGAGAAGTACATCGAATTCCTGCCGTCCGGCGAGCGCGCCCAAGCCTATAAGTCTTTGCAGAAGATTCGCGACGAGGCCCCCGACGACATCGAACGCTACCAGAAGCTCAACGCAGCCTTGAAGAGCAAATGGCAGGGGGCCACCGACGCCAAAATCGCCCGGATGGACGAAGAGCTGGCCTGGAAGGAGTCCCAGGTGCAGGCCATCGAGAACATCAAGACCGGCGCCGACGTGGGCATGATGGCGTGCAGCATGATGGGCGGGCCCCAGGCCCTGGCCCTGACCTACCAGTTCGCCACCGGCTGGGCCGAAAAAGACTTGCTCACCGGCGTCAAGCAGTCGGTCTCCCTGTACTCCGACGCCGTGGACATCGCCTGGAGCACCTACGACGGCTACTGCCAGGGCGGCTGGGACGGCGCGGCCAAGGCCGGCGGCATGTCGCTGCTGACCAACAAGGGGCTGCCGTTCCTGCTGGGCAAGATGACCAAGGGCGGCGATCTGCCCGACGGCGGCGCGCCCAAGGCGGCCGACAACCTCACTTCGGCGGCCAAAAAGGCCGACGAGGTCGGTCCGGCCCTCAAGACCGGCAAACCCAAAATCGACGATGTGAAGCAGTACGAGGCCGAACTGCGCCAGGCCGAAACCCAGGTCAAAGGTTTCGTCAGCGACTTTCACAACTGGAAGAAAGCGGTCAAAGAGGGGGCCTCGGAAAAGGAGATCGCGCAACTGCACCGCAAGGTGGTCGAGGCCACGGCGGCCATCAACGGCAATCCGGCGGCCAAGGGCTATCTCAAGTACAAGGCCCAGCCGGCCGTGGGGCGCTTCTTCAATCAAAGCCTGGACGATGTCCACGCCCAGGCGCGCCAAGTTTACTACGATAGCATGAAAAAGGCCGGCTACAGCGACCACGAGATCTTCGCCATCCGCAACGCGGCCAGCTCGGGCTCCACGGGCATGGACTTCGATCAGGCGCTCAAGGAGCAGCCCGACTGGATTCCGGTCAAGCTCAAGGACGGCACGACCTCGCTGCGGCGCAACGTCTGGCTGACCAAAAACGGCAAGCCGGTCTCGCGCCACCAGTGGCAACTGGATGCCCAGGCCGCCTGGAACGATGCTTACAAGAAGGCCACCCACGGCGCCGAAGCGCCCCTGGCCTGGGAGAAGATGACCAGCAAGGTAGACCCCGAGGCCTACCGCATGATGTCGGTGCTCAAGATCCACAAGGACCTGTCCAACGTGGACGAGATCATGGACGGCCTCGATCCCCAATGGGTGCGCCAGATGTCCGACGTCACGATGTTCAAGGCCGGCGAGATGCTCAACGACAAGAGCCTCTCCCGCCTGGCCGGCGTGCGCGAGGCGTGCCGGGGAACGGCCAAGGACCTGGAAGGCAAGTTCTTGCCGTTTATCGACAGCCGCTTGGCCAATCTCAAGAAGATCCCGGCGGCCAAGCGGACGCCTTCGGACCAGCACAACATCCAACGGCTGGAGAGCGCCCTGGCCAGCTTCACCAAGGTCAAGAACAGCTTCGACGCCATCGGCAAATCGGAGATCCCGCCCAGCCAGTGGGACGACGCCGTCAATCTGTCCACCGGCGGCCGGGGCATCATGCAGACCATCCAGGATCTGTCGGACCTGACCCAGTCGCTGTTCAAGTAGACCGGGAAAAGGGAGCAGAGCCACGATGAAACAACTGGCCACCCGAACCTTTCTGCTGCTCGTCGGCCTGATGCTGGCGACTTACGCCGTGCTCGCGCCCACGCTCAAGATCGTGGGCGCGCGCACCACCGGCACCATCACCGAAGTCCGCCGCCAGCACGGCGAACGCAACGAAGCCACCCCCAACCGCTACGCGTACGGCGTCGGTTATCACTTCGTGCTGCCCGACGGCCGCAAGATCCACGGCACCGCCACTGTGGTGGGCAATGCCCACAGCGCCGGGATTCCCAAGGGTCCCACCCGCGTGCGCTACCTAGCCGCCTGGCCGCGCATCAACATGCTCGAACGGGAAACCGAGTTCAACATCGGCCATCTGATCATCGGCGGGGTAGGTGTGTTGATGATGGGGCTGGCCTTAAAGCCCGGTAAGCGAAAGAAGGCCGCGTAACCAATCGGATCTTTATGATTTTAGGCTTGCATAAGCCGTGGCGGTTGTCCTATTTTGCCCAAGCGTGGCATCGGGCCTCGTAGCCACCTTTCAGCGTATGACAATAATTCGGATGACCGAAGACTTTCGGCGCTAATCCACGGTGCTTTTTGCGGGCCAGTTCGGCCTCAATAAGGATATGATTTCATGATCTCCGTCAATTTTCAGCAGCTCCCGAATTTCATATATCGGCCGCTGCGCCCGCTGACGGAGATCGATGCCGAGCTGGCCCAGGCGGAAAAGCGCATCATGGAGCTGTTGCGCGAGGTGACCGAATGAACCTTCTGATCGCCGAAATCCGCGAACTGATCCGTTCCGCCCGGGAGATGGCGGTTCATTCGGTGGACTTGATCCAGGTGCTGACCAACTTCGAGATCGGGCGTCGGATCGTCGAGCACGAGCAGCAGGGGGCGGAACGCGCGGAATACGGTAAGGCGTTGCTCAAGGCGCTTTCCGCCGAACTGACGGCTGAGTTCGGGCGCGGGTTCTCACGGTCGAACCTCCAGAACATGCGCAAGTTCTATCTGACCTATGCCGATCGGCTGCCGGAGAAATGCCAGATGCCATCTGGCATATTGCCGACGACCCGGAAAAGCCAGACACCGTCTGGCGAGTTGGCCGGGGGGGATGTTTCGCTATGGTCGATATCGCGGATGCCTTTCGAGGCGTCCGCTTGTCCCTTCCAGTTGAGTTGGTCGCAATATGTCTTCCTGATTGCCATGGGCAATCCAAAAGAGCACCGGTTCTATGAGATCGAAGCCGCCGCCAACGGTTGGAGCCTGCCCGAACTCAAGCGCCAGTTCAGCACCGGCCTTTATGAACGCCTGGCCCCTCAGTCGGGACAAGGATGCCATCCGCAAGCTTGCGGAGGAAGGCCAGATCGTCGCCCACCCCGAAGACCTGCTGAAAGAACCCTACGTGCTGGAATTCCTGGGACTGGCGGAAAAGGCCAGCTATACCGAGTCCGACCTGGAGAGCGCCATCATCGACAAGCTCGAACATTTTCTGCTCGAACTGGGCAAGGGCTTTCTTTTCGAAGCACGGCAGAAACGCTTCACCTTCGATGAGGAGCATTATTTCGTCGATCTGGTGTTCTACAACCGCCTGCTGCGCTGCTATGTGCTGATCGATCTCAAGATCGGCAAGCTCAACCATGGCGACCTCGGCCAGATGCAGATGTACGTCAACTACTTCGACCGCTTCGTGAAACTCGCGGACGAGTCGCCCACGGTCGGCATCCTGCTATGCAAAAAGAAACACGATGCGCTGGTGGAAATTACCCTGCCCAAGGAGGCCAACATCCATGCCCGCGAATACCAGCTCTACCTGCCGGATAAGGAGCTGCTGCGCAGGAAACTGGAGGAGTGGAGCGAGGAGGCGGCGGAATGAGCACAAATAAGGATAGAGGTCTGACTCGGCTGACGGGATTAATTGGCAGCTCGGATTTGGTCTACCAGGGCTTGCAGGTCCAAGTCCACCGGGGCTGGAATCTTTAGCTCGTGCGTGTTTCGCAGGGTGCGGTCGGTGTAGTAATAGACCAAGTGCAATCCGAAAAAAGGTTGGCGCAAAACGTCGACTTTGTTCAACCCGGACAGCGGGTAGTCCCAGTTGTGAAAGTACCCGTTGATGTAGGCGTATTTGGCGCCGAGCAGAATCTGGCGGTCGGCTTTCAGATTCCGGCGGCGATAGTACCAGGGGAAAAAGCGCGAGGCGCCGAACACGAGCAAAAAGATCGCACCCATGATGAGGGCGAAACCGCCCATCTCCTCCTTGTCCATGAAAAACAAAAACAGCAGCGTGATCGCGGCGAAGAAGAACCCTACGATCCACATGATGGCCTTGTGCTTGGCCGCGCTCTCTTCGTTCCGCAGGGCCACGTAAGCCCGCAGCATCTCGTCATCCAGTTCCCAGCGGGCCAGCAGGGTGTCGCTGGAGAGCAGGCGCGCCATCTTCCGGGCTCGGCCGGTGAAAAGGAAGGCCGTCACCACGGACGGCAGCATCAGAAAAATAGAGATAAAGGCCAGCGCCCAAGCGCCGCTCAAGGGGTTCCCCTCCATAAAGGGAAGGATCATGAGTCCGGCGAACAGGAGGGCCAGCACCCAGCAGATGCCGGCGGTGAATGCCTGTTTGTTGGCTACCTTCGGCGGCGTGTCCATGGGTTCTTGGTCCTGGGATACCCATCGAGTGTTTCGCATCAGATCAGCTTCCTGTAGCCGCGATGATCCGCGAACAGACATCCTCTTGCGCCAGTTGGCCGCATTCGATGGTGATGTCCGCATATTTGAGGTAGAGGTCGGCGCGTTCGGCGAACAGGTCGGAGAAGCTTTGCTCCGGTCGT
>JAKAFO010000218.1 GCA_021819735.1 Deltaproteobacteria bacterium | reverse complement strand
GGTAGTGGGCGATGTCGGCCAGCGAGGTGCCGGCCGGCCGGCCGATGTTGACCACGATCTCGTCGAAGTACTTGCGTCCCACGTGATGCCAGAGGCTCAGTTTGCCGATGCGCCCGAAACCGTTGATCCCCAGGGTTCTGCCGCCTTTGGTAGTACTTTGTGTCATGCGACCTCCTCCTTGATTTTGAGACAGCCTTGATAGACCGCGCCTTCGCGGCCATCGATGCTGATGTAATCTCCCGAACCCAGGTGGTAGGGTCCGAAATTGACCGTGCGGCGGCGCTCGTCGCACACCATGCTGCCGCAGCCCACCACGCAGGTTTTGCCCAGGCGGTGGGCCACCACCGCGGCATGGGAGGTGACGCCGCCCCGGGCCGTGAGCAGCCCGTCGGTGGCGAAGATCTCCTTGATGTCGTCGGGCACCGTATCGCCCCGGGCCAGGATCAGGGCCGTTTGCGGCTCAAGGGCGCGCCAATGCTCCACCTCTTCCAGGCTGAAGACCAGGCGACCGCTCATGGCCCCCGCGCTCACGCCGATGCCGTGGCCCAGGTAGACGTGGGCCTTCTTGTGTTCGGCATCGAAGGCCAAGACCCGCTTGCGCTCGCGGATGGCCATGTCCCGGGTCTGGAGCATGTACAGATCCTTGGCTGAAGGGCTTTCGAAGGTAAACTCCATCTCCTGGGGGCTCCATCCCTTCTGGAAGACCAGCTCCTGGGCCCAGGCGGTCATGGTCTGGTAGATTTCGGGAAAGTGGGTCTCCAGGGTGATGTCGGTCTCGCGCATCTCGATCTCCTGCTGTTTAACGGAGATCGGCAGGGTCTTGACCAGGCCGGCCACCACGTCCTCGCCCTGATTTTCCAGGGTGAAGTCGCCCCACAGGCTGAGCCGTTCGCCGGACCAGCGCGGGTTGTGGGTGAAGATCACGCCGGAGCCCGAATGGGACGACAAGTTGCCGAAGACCATGGCCTGCACCGTGATGGCCGTGCCCCAGTCATCGGAAATGCCCATGATCTCCCGGTAGGTTTTGGCCTTGTCCGACTGCCAGGAGTCCAGCACGCTGTCGATCGTGTTGTGCAATTGCGCCATGGGGTCGTCCGGCACCGAAAGGCCTTCATCCTGGATGCGGCGCTTGTACTTCAACGCGAGCTGGTGCATATGCTCGCCGCTGAAATCGCGCTTGAGGGGAATGCCCAGCTCCTTTTTAAAGGCGTCGATGACCGCGTCGAAATCGTCCCGGCGCAGCCCCAGCCCCATGCCGTAACACTGCAAAAAGCGCCGGTAGCTGTCCCAGGCAAACCAGGCGTTGCCGCTCCGGGCGGCCAAGCCTTGGGCGATCGCTTCGTTCATGCCCACGTTCAAAAAGGTGTCCATCATGCCCGGCTGGGAGATGGACGAACCGCTGCGCACCGAAAAGAGCAAGGGGTTCACGGCCTTGCCGAAGTACTTGCCGGTAATCAGTTCCAGCTCGCGGATGCTCTGCACGATCTGCTCGTCGAAGTGGCGCTTGGCCGGCGCGAAGGCCTCCAGGATCTCGCGGCAGCGAAATACTTCGGTGGTGAGGATGAAACCCGGCGGCACCGGCAGCCCCAGGCGCAGCAGCTTGACCAGGTTGAGCCCCTTGTTGCCCAGGTAGATGATGCCGTCCGCCCTGGGATTGGGACGGTGCAAGGGCGTCAAAACCCGCTCGGGATCGTAGTTGAGCAGCAAACGCAGTTTTTCGCGGGGCAGTTGGTTCGACTGCTGGAACAAGGTGTTGAGGATGCGGCTCAGGAACAGGTCCAACTGCTGCAAGCCCAGGGAGGTGGCCAGGCGATCGCGGAAGAAAATCTCGGAGGTGCGGTGGCAGATGCGCTCTTTATCGCCGTCCAGGCGGCAGCCGTTGGCGAAATAGCGCTCCAGAATGCTCTCCGCCGGCAAGCGGCTCAGCACGCGCGTCAGGGCTTCGCCATGCACGTTGTTGAAGTAGTCGTGGATCACGTTCTTGACTGCCTGGGCAAAGCCCTTGAAGATATCCAGGTACTGGGTGAAGCTGAAACCGCGGATCTCCAGCGATCGGTCCAACAGCTCCAGCTCGCGCTCCAGTTCGGCCGAGGCGATGCCGTCGATCTTCAGTGCCCGGTCCAGCAGGCGCAACCGGTCATGGATCTGATGACAGGTGGCCTTGGTGATGAACGAGAGATCCAATCCGTCGATCAGTTCTTCGAACAGCACGTTGACCAATGCTTCGATGCGCAGGGTCAGCCCCATGGCATCGAATTTGGCTTCGCGGTAGCTGCCGTACATGGAGGGGATATCCACCGTGAAGTGCCGCTTCTTGTAGATGTTCTCCTGGGTCTCGAAGCACTCCGGCGACAGGATGACGGACTTGAGCAGCTCCAGGTAGTCGAGCAGTTGGTCGATCCTGGTTTTCAGATCGGTCTGATCCAGGGCCGTGCGCAATCGATCGAGGTGGGGAAAGGCATCGGCCGGCAACTGCTGCACGTACTGGCGCAGGTTCTTGGAATCCAGATTGTACTTGAGGTTGAGCTGCTTGTAGAATTCGGCGAAGAGCACCAGGCGCTCGCGGTCGGTGTCGGTGACATCCTGCACCTTCCAGGCCATCTCCCGAAGCGCATCGGCGTCCAGGCTGAGCATCAGGGCCGAAAGCGCTTCGGCCGATTCGGCCAGGCGGCGGGACACCAGGTGCACGCCGTTGATGTAAGGGCCGGTATCGGCGATCTGCTCGTAGATGTCCGGCGGCAGAAACGGCACCAGGTGTGCTTTGTCCGACGTGACCCAGAACTGCAGGGCCGCCAGCATCAGGTTGAGAATGCGATTGCTGCCCTCCACGTGGCTCTGCTTGCGCAGGAAATGGATCAGCGGGTCGCGGCGCTGGCAGAGCTCGTCGATGCGCGTGGAGATGTCGCGCAGCTCGCCCTCGGCGCCGAGCTCGTTGAAGTAGACCGGAAACAGGCGCGCCAACTGCTTGGTCAGGTTGTAGACCGGCGCGATTTTGCTGTTGAGCAGGCGCGTGACGTCGCGGCCGAACAGATCGTTGTCGCGGATGAAGACGCCGCTGACGGCCATGTGAATGATCAGGTTGGAGAGCAGGCGGTGGGTGCGCTTGGGCCGCAGCTCCACCAGTTCCAGCCAGGTGCGGATGTTCTGGATATGGGCGCTGTTGACCTGGATCTGCCAGTCGTTGCCCACGCCCTTGATGTTGGGGGCCTGAAAGCCCAGGTCGATGACGGCATCGATGAAGGTTTGCATCAGTTCGCCGTCATTGGTCTGAAAAATGCCCTTGCCCATGTTGAGCACGCACGAGAGGGTCGTGGCCGGGTAGTTCTGGACGTTGACCGCCAGGATGGAAAAGGTCTTTTGAATCAGGTTGTTGACATAGCGGCTGCTCTGATGGGCGATGAGCCGGTTCAGGGAGCGGTTGATGTCCCGCAGGGTGTCCTCGTGAATCAGCGCAAGGCCGGCGATGCTCATGCTGTGAAACAGGAACAGCACTTTCCACGGGTGCCCCGGATCTTCGCCCCCCGCGTCCAGCAGCAACTGGGGGATGTCGCGGTAGCTTTGCACCAGCTCGTTGTGGTCCGTCATGCGCAGCAGGCTGTCGAGGGTCTCCCGGCCGCCCGGATCGTTGGCCGCGGCCAAACGGGTCAGGCGCTCCTGCTGAAGGCGCAGGGTGGCATGGGTCACCGGCGCGAAGATCGCATCCAGCTCGCGCGAGGGCGGCGCGGCCTCGGCCTCCTCCAGGAACCAGCGCTGGGGATCTTTTTCCGAGAGCCAGTAGGCCGTGTTGTGCCCCAAGGCTCGGATCAGCAGGCGGTTCAGGGCGCCGAACCCCGCGGTCTGTTCGGGGCGGGCATCGACCCAGGCTTGGGCGATGCGCTTGAGGGGGTAAAAGCTGCGCACGAAGAGGGTGAACGGCCGCTCGGGCAGGGCCTGGATGCGCGTCAGGCTGGCCTCGATCAGCGGCAGAAAGCGCGCCAGGTGGGCCTCGGCCGTTTTCAGGATTTTTTGCAGAAAGAGGATCAGGTTGTCGGCGGCATCCACCTGCACGGCCGGCGGCGTCTCCTCGGCCAGGGGCTGCAAGAAGATATGGATGAGCTGGCCGGCGGCCTCGACCCCTAAGGGATGGGCGCGCATCAGGTGAAAGTAATCCAGGGCATAGCCTCGGGCGCCGGCGATGATGAAGTGCCAGTTCTTGTAGGGATGGGAGACCTCTTTGAGGAATCCGTCCAGCCCTTCGAGCAGGCCATAGTAGTTGGCCATCACCGCTTGCAGGCATTCGTAACGGGGATCGATGGCCACATCCACCTGGGTGCGGGCCAAATTGACTTCCAGGGCTTTGGACTTGATCATCCATGCCTCCGCAGGGGATTGAGGGGAAACGCTCACCGCGGATTCGCGACGCTATGAAGTAATATGAGAACCTTAGCAGAAGCGGGGGGGAGTGACAAGCTCAGGGTCAGGCGTATCGTCGGACCGGCGTCAGCGGCCATCGCCGATGATCACACTCCGCAACTCGTCGCGGTCATCGGCCTGAACGGGGAAATGGGTTGCCAGAAGCGCTCCGATGCCGGCCACGGCTTCGCAAATGGCATTGGCGGCTCGCTTTTGGCGGATGCCGGCGGTGATCGCCGCCACCAGCGAATCCCAGTGGCCGGCGGGCACCTTGGCGTTGATGCCGTGGTCGGCCAGAATCCACACCTTGTGTTCGAGCACGGAGATGAAGATCAGGATGCCGTTGGCATGGCGGGTACGATAGAGACCCTGGTTGAAAAAAGCCGTGATGGCCGCCTCCTGAACCTCCTCGTCCATCTCGCGCGCCGATATGAAGCGTCGTTTGAGCCATGGCGCGTGGTCCACCAGCAGGTAAAAGGCGCTGAACAGCAGGCCGAACAGGCCGATGAAGAGCCACATGTTCTGGTGGCCGATCCAGAGCCAGGCGCCGATCAGGGCGGTGAGCAGCAGGGCCAGGGGCAGGCTCAACAGCGCGGCGCCCAGCACATTGGCCATGGGATAGCGGTAGCTTGAGGCCGCGATCATGCAGACGATCTCGCCGGCGGTCCGCTTTTCGGCGGCCTTGACGGCCGCGTCGATCCGGTCGCGCTCCTGGGAAGACAAGAAACCATGTGCCGGGTTTTTCATTTTATGCTCCTGACCTCACCAACTGCCCGAGGAGCCGCCGCCCCCGAATCCGCCGCCGCCCCCGGAAAAGCCGCCGAAGCCGCCTCCCGATGAAAAGCCCCCGCCGCCACCCCAATAGGTGCCGCCCCGCGAGCGATGCGACCCATGGCCAAACGAAAGGGCCGGCCCCAACAGGCTGACCAGAAAACCGGCCATGAAACCGAGGGGAATGAGGGCCAGCAGCGCCAGTGCGCCCAGGCCGAAGAAGAGCCCGCCGATGGGCGCCAGCACTGCGCCGGCCACGCCGCCCACCAGGCGATTGATGCGGCCGACAACATTGACCAGAAAGAAGAAGACGATCAGCCCGAACACCCCGGGAGAGCCGTGGCTCTCGCCGCGGCCGCCGCCCGAGGGTCTTTCGGGGGCCGTGTACTCCCCCTTGGCCGTGGCGATCATGGCGCTCACACCGTCGATGACCCCCTGGTCGAAGCGGCCGGTTTTGAACTGCGGGCCGATGACATTGCGGATGATGCGTCCGGTGGCCAGGTCGGTGAGGCGACCCTCCAACCCATAGCCCACCTCGATGCGAAGCTTTCGGTCGTTCTTGGCGATCACCAGCAGGGCGCCGTTGTCGTTTTGCTTCTGGCCGAGGCCCCACTGTTCGGCCACCTGGATGGAAAACTCCTCGATGGGCCGGCCCTCCAGGGAAGTGACGGTGAGCACCGCGATTTGCGTGCCGTCCGTGCGCTCCAGATCGGCCAGCATGGCTTCGAGCTGGCGCTCGGCGGGCGCGCTGAGCATCTGGGCGTAGTCGTTCACCCGGCCCTGGAGTTGCGGTACCGACTCGGCCCAGGCCAGCGGCAGGCAAGCCGCCACCAGCAGGCCGACGGCCAATAGGAGTTGCGCCATGCGCCCCCGTCGCTTCATCAGAATTTAACCTGGGGTGCTTTTTCCGCCCCGCTCTCGGCCTTGAAGTACTCCTTCTGCTTCAGGTGCAGAATCAGGCTGTTGGTGATGCTGTAGGGCAGCTTGCGCGCCATGGTGTTGAAATCCTGGGCCGCTTCGTTGTAGCGCTGCCGGGCTACGTTGATGCGGTTTTCGGTACCCTCCAACTGGTTCTGCAAGTCCAGGAAGTTCTGGTTGGCCTTCAGATCCGGGTAGCGCTCGACCACCACCATCAGGCGCGACAGGGCCGACGAGAGCCCGGCCTGGGCCTGCTGGTATTGCTGCATGGCCTCGACATTTTCCAGGTCATCCACCGAAAGCTTGGTCTGGGTGGCCTTGGCCCGGGCCTCGATCACCGCCTCCAGCGTCTCTTTCTCGTGGGCGGCATAGCCTTTGACCGTCGCCACCAGATTGGGGATCAGGTCGGCCCGGCGCTGCAAACTGGCATCGATGTCGCCCCAGGCCTTTTTGACCGCCTCTTCCTTGGCAATCAAGGTATTGTACCCGCAACCGGTGACCAGCAAGGCCACCATCACCAGCATCCCTAACCCGATCGCACGCTTGCGCATCGTCTGCCTCCTCTTGAAGTCCATTTAAAGTCTATTCGAAGTCTCAAGTCGGCCAACCGTTGCGGCCGAACTTTTTCATCATGCTCCCGACAATAAGCTCTAAAGTTTCCTGAAGCAAGGCCGATAACGGTCTGAAGGAGGTGGACAAAGGACACGTGGCTGTCCACGGGGTGTTGTGTGCGCCGAGAATGGAAACCGATGAAACCGAACCCTCCTGTCCGCAAACGCATCTTGCTCGTTACCGCCCTCCTGCTGGGCTGGCTGGCCCTGCTGCTCAGTCCCATCGGCAACTACGTCGCCATCGGCACCATCCTGGTGCTCATCGTGGTGCTCTTCGTCATCGGGTTCATCGATATTCACCAACCGTCGGATAAATTGTAGCCGGATCAAATACCGAACCACGGCCGCACCGAAATGCCTTGACGCGTTTGGCGTTCGCCACCGCCATGGATCAGCATGGCGCACGTCGACGGCCGGCCGGCAAGATCGGTCCACCAACGCAGGCCATGGAGCATTTCGGCCGACACCGTTTGGCCCGATTTGATCTCCACGGGGTAGAGGTCGCCGGCCTCCTCGATGAGCAGGTCGATTTCGTGACCCGTGCTGTCGCGCCAGAAGTAAATGGGCGGCGTGCGGCGGTGGTGCAAATAGGCCTTGGCCGTTTCCGCGACCACGTGGTTCTCGAAAATGGCGCCGCGCAAGGGATGGTTGGGAATTTGGTCGGCCTGGCGGATGCCCAGCAAGTGGCACAGCAAGCCCGTATCGTAGAAGTACAGCTTGGGACTTTTGATCACGCGCTTGTTGAAATTACGGTGATGCGGCGGCAGTAAAAACAGCACGAAGCTGGTACTCAATACCGATATCCAGCGCCGGGCCGTGTCCACTGAAATGCCGGCATCCGACGCCAAGCCGGAGTAGTTGAGCAACTGGGCCGCGCGCCCCGCGCAAAGGGAGAGAAAACGTCCGAACTGGTTCAGATCGCCGATGTTGGACAGGCTGCGCACATCCCGCTCCACATAGGTCTGCACATAGTCCGCCAGCCAGACCTCGGGCGGGATGCCCTGGTCGTGGATGCGGGGATAAAAGCCCGCATGTAACGTGGGCCACAGATCCAGTCGCGTTTCGCTGTTGTCGAACAAGGCCGGCGGCGCATCCGGCGAGGGCTGGGATTGTGCTTCCAGTTCCGCCCGGGAAAAGGGCAGCAAATTGAGGATGCCGCACCGGCCGGCCAGTGTTTGGGCCACCTTGCCCATGAGCAGGAAGTTCTGCGATCCGGTCAGCACGAAACGGCCCGGCGCCGGGTCCTCGTCGACCGCTGCCTGAATGTAAGACATCAGATCGGGAACGTGCTGGACCTCGTCCAGGATGGCCGGCCCCTTGATTCCGTCCAGAAATCCCCGCGGGTCCTCCTGGGCGAAGCGCCGTTGGTCGATCAGTTCCAGCGACAGATATTGATGGGACGGAAACGCGGCCCTGGCCAAGGTCGTTTTTCCGGACTGCCGCGGCCCGGTGAGGGTGACCACCGGATAGTAGCCGGCATCGCGGATCAGGTATGCGGTGAGCAAGCGCGGTTTCATGTTGCAAATTTACGATTGGATCGACGATCTGTCAAACATGAATTTTGACCGGGGCCGATACCGCAGGCCCATGATGCGACCCATCCTGCGATGCCACAATGCCGGCGTAGGGGCGACCGGCGGTCGCCCGCTGCTTGATATGCCAGCATGGGACGCGGACCATGACGCTTCTTTTCGCAACGTCCTGGTTGTCGAAACGCGACAGATTGAGCTGCCTTGACAGGCGCTTGTTCTTACATTATTTGTCTTACATGTAAAACGGGAGGATGAGATGGATAAAATTTTTTCAACCCGCATGGACGAAAAAGTGATTCAACATGTCGGTCTTTTGGCGAAACAACTGGGCACATCTAAAAAAGCGGTGCTTGAAAATGCCATCCGCATGTATGCCGAAAAAGTGGAGACCGATCAGGGGTGCGATATCCTGACCCACACCTTCGGCGGCTGGCGGCGCGAGGAATCGGCCGCCGAGACCGTTCGCTCGATCAAGGGCCTTGTGCGTCAGTCCCAGGAAAGATACAAACGGTGAAAGCTTTTATCGACTCCGATGTGCTCATTTGGCACTTGCGCGGCGAGCGCAAGGCGCTCAACCTGCTGCTGCGGCTCAGGGACAAGGAAAAGCTGGAACTCTGGACCGGCGCCATGCAACGCGCCGAAGTGATCTTCTTCATGCGGCCGGCCGAAGAAGAGATGACGCTGCTCTTCTTATCGCAGTTGCAAACCGCGCCCGTGGATCAGCGCATCATCGACAAAGCCGGCGAATTCTATCGCCACTGGAATCCCCGCAACGGCATCGACATCAACGACGCCATCCTGGCAGCTACCGCCATCCAGTCCCAAGGCAGCATCTACACGCTGAATACCA